>CALMIB010000346.1 GCA_937863945.1 uncultured Longilinea sp. | reverse complement strand
TCTGAGACCAGCCCGATCATTATTGTGCAGTCCTCCTCCCCATTTTCGTACTTTGTAAATGGGGAGGAACGAGGTGGGGTCAATCCACGCTCCCATACCCGCTGCAGATGCGTTCCTCGCCGCCCACCTGCACCATAAATTCGCCGTACTCGCTGATCTGGCGCACCGGGTACTCGCTCAACTCGGGCGCCGCGTCCACCAGCAACTTCGCCGCCCGCGCCGCCGGAACGGTGAAGGCCGTCCAACGTGCATCGCGGTGATCCTGCTGCCACGAGGCTGCATGGCAAACCAGCGCGCTGCCCAGCGCGTCGCGTTTGGCGCCCGGCTGCGCAGCGCGGAACTGCGCCAGCAGCGCCGGCACGGCATCGTCCGACAGCGTATCCAGATACGCCAGGTCAAGCGTACGGCCGTCGGACATCGCCTCGCCTTCCGCCGTAATAATGGCATGGTCGCCCAGGCGCGCCGTGTTCTGGTTGACAATAAATCCGTCCACGTTCATCACCGCCAGGGTCAACACAAAGCCGGCCGCCACCGCCAGCGCGGTCAACCCAAAGGCGCGCCGCCGTCCGATCAAATCCAGCACCACGGTCGCCACCAGCAGCACGCCCAGCCAGGCCATGAAGACGTGCGTGTACGTGCGCAGGCGGGTAAAGCCGTAAGCGGCTTCATACAGCAGCAGCCGCTGGTAAGCCGAGACCAGCATCACCGCCACCAGCGCCACCAGCAAAATGCCCAACCCCGAGAAAAGCCGCCGCTGCCAGGTCTCGCTGCGCCGGGTGACCGCGGCCAGCCCCAGGAAGATCAACAGGCTGATCAACGCCACCCACACCAGCTCGCCAAAGCCGCGCCGGGCATATTCGGAATAGGTGTACCCGGCTGCATTGACGTTGGCCTGCCCGCCGAAGAAATACTGGAACTGCAGGATGACGAAGAATAAAAACAGTAAATCAACCGCGCCAAGCACGATGACCGATTCGATCCAACCCAGGAAGGGCGGCAGCCAGGGTTTTTCAACTCCAAGCAGCTTCTCCTGCTGGCTCTTGGCGAGCACATGCGCGAAAATACCGGTCAGTACATAAGCCAGTATCAAAATATAAAAAGCGCGCACCAGGTATTCGACCCATTTTTCAGGACGGAAGATATCGAGCAGCGCGCTCATGCGCTGCTCAAAGATCGGGTCGGCCGAGGAAAGCAGCAGCGCCAGCACGATCAGCGCCGGAAGCGCCAGCAGCAACCCGCGCAGCACCGGCAGTGCGGTGCGGCGAAAACCGCCGTTCCGCTTCACCGGCGCGTCTTCCGCGGGCGGCTCTGCGTTGCCCTTGATTTGCATCTCGCCCGCGCCGATCAACGCGCTGCCCGCCAGCCGGAAGACTGCCGCGACCATATCGCTCAGGCTGTAACGCACCCAGGCGCCGCTGCGGAAGGTGGCCGCCATCAGCCCCAGGCAGACCAGCGCCAGCAGGTAGCTTAACGCAACCGTCAGCGGCTCCTGGCGCAGGAAGGAAACCGCGGCAAAGCCCAGCGCCGGGATCGCCAGCAGCAGGCTGGCGCGCGCGGGGCGTTTTTCGTCCAGGCGCGCCAGGATCAACCCCACAGCCAGCGTTAACGAGAAGAACAGAAACGGCGTGATGCCCGGCCGCCGGTCCCAGAAGAGCAAATCAAATGCCCAGCCCAGCGCCAGAGCGCCCAGCATCACCCACCCGCGATGTTTAATTCCCATCGAAAACCTCCACAACATGGTCTTATTTCAATTTTCAAGCCGTGCAGCCGCCGGGCTCCAATGCGATTTCGAAGCCCGCGCAGTCCGTGCGCCAGGCGCGCCTCAATCAACCACCCGCGCCGCACGCTGATCAGTATACCGCTTTGCCGGCACATTCCACCACCGCTTGAGCGCCATTTACAACGCACTCAAGTGCTTGCAGCGATGAGTTCATAAAAATAAGATGAATGGTCAGTCGAAGCATGGAATGGCATAAGGATTCTTCTTCAGCAGGCCAGGGCTGCCGGATGGGGTTGTTTCCCGGCAAATGTGATAAAGTATTTCCAGGCGGAGAAATTTTCTATTTTTAACCACCGGATGAGTTTAACCATGCTTGAGATTCTCATCGTCGAAGACAATCCCGCGCTGCAAAAGGCGCTGCTCGCCGGGCTGGAAGCCACCGGCGAGGTGCGCGTGCTGGCCGGTTGCGAGCGCGGTGAAGACGCGCTGCCCCTGTGCCTGGAGCACCCGCCGCAGGCCGTGCTGATGGACGTGCACCTGGCCGGCGAGTTGAACGGCATCCAGACCGCCGTGATGCTGCGGCGCGAGTTTCCGCGCCTGCCGGTGGTATTCTACTCCATCCAGGACGACGATGCCTACTACCGCGACTTCCGCCGCTCGGGCATCCTCAGCCACTACGCCTACGTGCGCAAATCCAACTTTCTGCTGCCGGCCATGATCGTGCCGCTGCTGCGCGACGCGGCCGCCGGGCGCAGCTTCATCGACCCCGAAATCGAAGCGCGCGTGCAGGCGGTGCGCCACAAGGACGAGCAGTCGCCGCTGGCGCTGCTGGAGCCCAACGAGCAGGTGGTGGCGCGCATGATCGCCCGCGGCCTGACCAACGAACAGATCGCCGCGCAGCTTGGTTTTCGCGACAAACGCACCATCAGCCGCACCAACGGGCAAATTTACGCCGCCTGGGGGCTGGACGAGAGCACCACCGACGAGAAGGTGGCCCGCACGCGGGCTGCCATCATTTTTAACGCCGGGCGGCTGCTGGCCTGGAACGCCGAGGGCGTGGCGCTGGCGCAAAACGAACGCGGCGAGTGGCTACCCTGGGAGGGCGGATGAGCGGTTCGCTGCTGCTGGACTGGGCCGCGCTGAGCATTTCGCTGTTCAACACGCTGGTGCTGGTCTGGTTGGGGCTGACCGTGCTGCTCAACGCCGAACGGCGCACGCCGGGCGTCTGGCTGGCTGCAGCCGGCCTGCTGATGGGTGGGGCGTTCTTCATCAGCCACTCGGCTATCCTCGGTCAACAGCTCGACCCATCCAGTCCCGGACTCAACTTCTGGTGGTCGGCGGCCTGGCTGCCGGTGATCCTCGCGCCGTTCGCCTGGTACATGGTCATCCTGTGGTACGTCGGCTACTGGGACGGCGCCGAGACCGACCTGCACCGCCGGCAACGCCCCTGGTATGCCGTGGTCATTCTTTTCACGCTCGGCCTGGCCGGGCTGCTGGTCTTCACCCACCCCATCCCCACCTTCGCGCAAATCACCGCGCTCGACCTGGGCGGCGTGCCGGCCGTGCTGGGCGTGCCGGTCATCTTCCTGGCCTACCCGGCTTACATTTTGCTGTGCATCCTGCTCGCACTGGACGCGTTGCTGCGCCCGGGGCCGTCCGGGCGGCCGCTGGGCAGCCTGGCGCGCCGCCGCGCGCGCCCCTGGCTGGTGGCCTCCACCCTGGTGCTGCTGGCGGTCAGTTTGCTGGTGGCGGCCGCGCTGCTGTGGGTATCGGCCGACGCGCGCGTCGAGTACGGCAGCGCCGCGGACATCTACCTGCGCCTCAGCCAGACCCTGGCCTGGTTCGACCTGGTGATCGCTTTCCTGATCGGGCTGGCCGTGCTGCTGCTGGGGCAGGCCGTGGTGACCTATGAAATCTTCACCGGCAAATCGCTGCCCCGCCAGGAACTGGGACGCGCCTGGCGCAGCGCGCTGCAGCTTTCGGCGGCCATCAGCCCGGTGGCAGCCGGCGGCCACCTGCTGCAAATCAAACCGATCTACACGCTGTTGATCAGCCTGCTGCTGGTAATCGGCGCGTTCGCGCTGTTCACCTGGCGCTCCTTTGCCGAACGCGAGGCCGCGCTGCGCCAGGTGCGGCC
>CALMIB010000345.1 GCA_937863945.1 uncultured Longilinea sp. | reverse complement strand
CCAGTTATTCAAAACAGTCGAGTCTTACCCCGTCTACATCCTGAGCGGGCTGATTGCCTGGAACTTCTTTTCCCAGGGGACCAATGCTGCGATGAGCGGGCTGGTTTGGGGCGGCAGCATGCTGCCGCGCATTTACATTCCACGCACCATTTTTGGCGTTTCGGCCATCGGCACGGCGCTGGTCAACCTGCTGATCAGCATTGTGCCATTGATTTTGGTGATGTTGTTTACGCGCACCCCCATCCCATGGACGGTCGTGTTCCTGCCTGTTTCCATCCTGCTGCTCACTGGCTTCGCGCTGGGTTTTGGCCTGTTTATTTCCTCTTTGGCGGTTTATTTCCCCGATGTGGCGGAGATGTACCAGATTGTGCTGTTCGCGTGGATGTACCTGACCCCGGTTATCTACCCGGAAAACATCATCCCCGAAAAATGGCTGTCAATTTACCGGCTGAACCCCATGAACGCGATGCTGAAGATGTTTCGCATTCCCATTTATGAGGGGCGGATCCCAACAGGCCCCGAAATTTTGCCAGCCTTGCTGTGGGCCCTGGGCATGCTGATTTTTGGCTGGTTCTTCTTTACCTCCAAGACGGATGAATATGCGTATCGAGTCTGAGACCGTTCAAGCTACCAGCCAGGACGCCCCGGTTGTTCAGAATATGATCCAACTCGAGAATGTTTCAGTGGAGTATCGCATTCCGACGGAACGGATTGGTACGCTAAAAGAGTTCATGATTCGCTACCTGCAACGCCGGGTGGGTTTTCGGAAATTCCGGGCGCTCGATAACGTCAGCCTGTCCATTCACAAAGGCGAAGTCTTCGGAATCGTGGGCAACAACGGGGCGGGCAAGAGCACCATGTTGAAGGTTATTTCCCGGGTGCTGAGGCCGACACTGGGCCGCATTGTGACCTACGGGAAGATTGCCCCGCTGTTGGAATTGGGGGCTGGGTTTCACCCTGAACTCTCCGGCCGTGAAAACGTGTATTTGAACGGCGCCTTGTTGGGCTATAGCCGGGAGGACATGGACCGGGTCTTTGACGAAATCGTCAGTTTTGCTGAGCTGGAGCCATTCATTGACTCACCTATACGCACATACTCCTCGGGCATGTACGCCCGGCTTGGATTTGCCGTGGCCACTGCCCATTTTCCTGAAATATTAATCGTGGATGAAATCCTTAGCGTTGGTGACGAGGCATTCCAAAAAAAGTGCAACGATCGCATGATTGGCTTCCGGCAGCAGGGAGCCACGGTTTTGATTGTTTCGCATGCGCTGGACCGGCTGCAGGATATGTGCGACCGGATTGCCTGGCTGGACCACGGCAAGTTGCAACTGGTTGGGCAACCCGGGCAGGTGATTGAGGCATATCGCCAGGAGATGCATTAAGATGAAATTTATCCCTACATCGATTCCTGAAGTGGTTGAAATTATCCCTGAGGTCCATGGGGATCACCGTGGGTTTTTCATGGAGACCTTCAGGCAAAAAGAATTTGATGCCCATTGCGGGCATGTGGATTTTATCCAGGATAACCATTCAGGGTCGAAGCGCGGTATTTTGCGCGGATTGCATTACCAGCTCAGGCAAACCCAGGGGAAACTGGTGCGGGCGGCTGTGGGGGAGATCTTTGATGTGGCGGTGGACATCCGCCGGGGGTCACCCACGTTTGGCAGATGGGTTGGGTGCTATCTG
>CALMIB010000344.1 GCA_937863945.1 uncultured Longilinea sp. | reverse complement strand
ACCACCAGCACGCCGCGCAGCCCGACCGGCGAGGCGTAGCCGGCCTCGGCGCCGGTGATTTTGATCTCCTCTGTGGTCGCCGGGCGCAGGTCGCGCGCGCCGATCAGGTTGGCCAGCTTGGTTTCATTCACTTCCATGTCGCCGCGCACCAGCGCGAAGATGAATTGTTCCTGCGGTTGGTCCTCCGGCGCGGGGATCTCGGCCATGTAGAAGACGGCCTTGGCGGTGCGGCTGGCGGGGATGTTGAGGAAAGCCGCCAGTTCATCGATGCTGCTGGCGCCGGGCGTGGCCACTTTTTCCAGCGGCAGCGCGTCTTCGGCGTCCACGGCCGGGCGGGCAAAGCGCGCCACCTGGCGGTTGGCCGAATAGCCGCACGAGTCGCAGAACAGCAGTGTGTCCTCGCCGATGGGCGTCAGGTACATGTATTCGTGCGCCACCTTGCCGCCCATCATGCCGGTGTCGGATTTGACCGCCACCACGGGCAGCCCGCAGCGGCGGAAGATGTTGAAGTAAGCCTGATAGTGCGCCTGGTATTGCGCCTCGAGCCCCTCCCAGGAGGCATCCAGCGAGTAACTGTCCAGCATGGTGAATTCGCGCACGCGGATCAGGCCGGCGCGCGGGCGCGGGTCATCGCGGAATTTGGTCTGGATGTGATAGACCAGGGCGGGCAACTGGCGGTAGGATTTGATCTCCGTGCGCACCAACTGGCCGACCACTTCCTCGTGCGTCATGGCCAGCACCATGTCCCTCTGGTTGCGATCCTTGAAGCGCGCCATCTCCGCGCCAATCTGTTGCCAGCGGCCGCTTTCCTTCCAGATTTCGGCCGATTGCGCCACCGGCATGGTCATTTCCTGGCCGCCAATGGCATTGATCTCTTCGCGCAGGATGGCCTCGATGCGCGTCAGGCTGCGGCGGGCCAGCGGCAGCGCGCTGAAGATGCCCGCCGATTGCTGGCGAATGAAGCCGGCGCGCAGCAATAATTGGTGGCTGGCCGCTTCCGCGTCGGCGGGCGCGGCGCGCAGGGTTTGGCCGAAAAGATGCGACAGGCGCATGGAAATCCTCCAGGGTACGACGGGATGGTTTTGATTATACTTTGCGCCAGCGCAATGAAACACGGTTGATCGCGGTTATAATCACGGTAAATAAAGAATTTGATCTCTTGGAGCTGTGATGGCTGAATTATCCGGGCGCCTGCTGCGCGAACGTGTCACCGTGGATAAAATGATCGAACTGTACTGCCATGAAAACCATGCGCCGCAGGGTGGGTTATGCGCGGAGTGCGCCGGGTTGTCGGAGTACGCCCACCAGCGCCTGGAAAAGTGCGTGTTCGGCGCTGAAAAACCCACCTGCGCCAACTGCCCCGTGCATTGTTACAGGCCGGAAATGCGCGCGAACATACGCGCGGTGATGCGCTATTCGGGTCCACGCATGCTGCTGCACCACCCGGTGCTGGCGCTGCGCCATCTGCTGGACGGGCGCGACACCGCGCCGGAGCTCGAGCGGCGCGGGGACGTGGAAGAAAACTGATCCTGATACGATCCGCGGCCAGGAATGTACAGGATGGTCAGGATCGACAGGATAAAAAAAGAGCCGTGAACTGGACGGAAATTGACCAACGGCGGCAGATCCGCCATCGGTTGGGTTTGAATAAGCCTGCCAGAAAGTCAAATTCAGGGCAGAAGGCGGATCCAGGTGGAAACGGCGCGGTACAGGCCCGGGGCCAGCACGCTGCCGCTTTTGCGCTGCACGTACCCCAGCACCATCCCCTGGATGAAGGCCAGCCCCAGTTCGGGCAAGGCAGCGGTCAGCGGCCGGCCGCCGCTGAGCCACATGGGCAGCCGCCAGAGCGCGAACAGGGCTGCGGTCAGCACCCAACCGGGCAGGTCGCCCAGCCAGGCCGAAAGCCGGGGCTGGATGTAACCGCGGAAGATGCTTTCTTCCAGCAGGCAAATGCCCAGCCAGGTCAGCAGCAGGGTGAGCTGTTCGGGCGGCAGGCCGCGCACGATCTCGTTGAAGCGGTTGCTCAGGAAGATGACCAGGATGGCCAGCGCCAGCCCGACCAATAATCCCATACGCAGGTTGGCGGGATTCCAGCCGGCGCTGCGCACGGGCTGGCGGCGGAAAAACAGGAGCGCAATGAATGGCAGCGCGCTCAGCGCGGCCAGGATCAGGCTGGCGCGCAGGCCACTGTTGCCGGGTTCTCCATAATAGACCACGGCAAGCGCAAAAATGACGAAAAATCCCGTCAGCGCATACAGGCCTTCGCGGCGGGGATAGATGAATGTGACTTCGCGCCGGTTGCGGACGTGCGGGCTCAGCCCGAGCAGCATGACCACGGCGATCACGCCGAAATATTCTGCGGCCAGCAGGATCAGCTCGTTTGAACTCATGCGCCTTCCCCGGCATTCGGGTCGGTTTCGACCGGCTGAATCTCCTCTTCCGGGTTTTCCAGTTCCAGTTCCACCTTTTCCTCCATGCGCACCTGGCCGCGCAGAAACGCGCCCTCTTCGGTGGCAAAGGCAATCACGGTCACGTCGCCCCATACGCGGCCGGTGGAACGAATTTCCAGCTTTTCGGCGATGATGTTGCCGCGCACCGCGCCGGCGACGATGACAGTGTTGGCGCGCAGCGTTTCGCAGCTCACCCGTCCCGTTTCGCCCACCACCACCATGCCGCGGATGGCAATTTCGCCTTCATAGGCGCCTTCGATGCGCACGCCGCCGCTGCCGCGCAAATTTCCCCGCCAGTTAATGCCAGGGCCAAGCACCGAAGTAACACGCTCGGCGGGCGCGATGCTGGTTGGCATTGGCTGAGTATTTTTCCGAAACATGCCTGCTCCTCCTGCTGGCATAATTCTACCCGAATACCGGTCCTGAGGGTTGATTTTGCCCTGGCTGGCACAGGGAAAATCACGAGGGGTTCTTAATCTATTTCTAATTTATCGGTATGTAATGTTTTCATTACAGAGATCATAAAAATATGACATTGGATCCACAAAGGAGAACTCTATGGATTTTTGGTTGGCGGTTACCAGTTCAATTCGCCATATCCATCCATTGCTAACGGATTTCCCGGCTGCCTTCCTGCCGATCAGCGTAGTGCTGAACCTGGCTTCGCGGCGCTGGTCAAACCTCCGTCAGGTTGCCTGGATTACCATGCTCATTGGGACGGCTGGAGCCATTCTGGCGTTTATTACCGGGGATGCAACCGCTGAGCAATTGCCCACTGCCCTGCGCGCCCTTGTCCAGCCGCACCAGATCCTGGCGATCTTAACGACCCTGTTCTTCCTGGGGCTCAGTATCTGGCAGTGGCGCGCCCAGCGTAATCATCAGGACGTGATGGGCAGTTTGGCTTTTCAAATCCTCTCAGTGGTTGGGTTGATTTTGCTCATCATCACCGGCATGTATGGCGGTAGCCTGGTTTTTGACCACGGCGTGGGCGTAAATCCTGTCCCCTGATTTCATCAGGAACATTCGTTTCAGAAAAACCTATTGCCGTTTCCTGCCGGACTCAGTTGCTCCGGCAGGCTTTTTTATTCTTGGGCTTGTTCCCGTTCTGCATCCAGGAGGCATTGGCTGTATTCTTCACTCTGATTCCAGCCGGTGGACTGTTTTTTATGGTAAGGGAAGAGGCAAAAAAGCGGCCTTCTCCCTTCCCCGGAATGGCAAGAACGCAGCGCTTGAATTCTGATAAGTTGGGTGTATAATCCAAAAGTTGAGAGATCGATCAAGAGCAAGTGAAAGGTAAGAAGACTTATGCCGATTTATACCTACCGGTGTGCAAATTGTGGTGTGCAATTCGAAAAGACGCAAAAATTTAGCGATCAGCCGCTGCAGTGGTGCCCCGAGTGCGGGAAGAAAGCCCTGAACAAGGTTTATCAGCCGGTTGGCATTGTGTTTAAAGGTTCGGGCTTCTATGCCACCGACCACCGCTCGCCTTCCGGCGCCAGCCGTTCCTCCAGTTCACACAGCGAGGGCGAAGGCAGCAAGCCTGCCGAACCGAAGACGGAAACCAAGAGCGAATCTTCATCCGCGCCTGCTGAAAAAAGCGGCGACAAATCGTAGTTCTCCCTGCGGTGCAGGGCGGTTGGGCTGATTTTGCTTCAGCCCGGAGACCGGGGAAACATGCCCAAGCAGGAAACAAACCGGCGCAGCGCAAGCGGCAAGAATCAGAAGCGCTCCTGGCAGCAGACGGTCTTCATCGTGCTGTCGGTTTTGTTGATCATCTCGTGGATTGCCGCGTTGCTGGTCACGCTGTAAATCAAAACATCCGGTAACCCATGCAACGGGCGGATAGTATGTGCCCGTTTTGCCTGCGCATGATACAATTCAGCCCATGAAACGATGGCAATTTTGGGTGGGAATTCTTATCAGCGCAGCGTTCTTGTATTTCACCCTGCGCGGCATGCACCTGGGTGATTTCTGGCAAACAATCAAGACCGCCAAATACTGGTGGCTGATCCCGGGTGTGGCGGTTTATTTCATCGGCGTGTGGGTGCGCTCGTGGCGCTGGCACTATATGCTGCGCCCGTTGAAAAAGATCTCCACGCGCAAGATGTTCCCGATCGTTTGCATCGGATACATGGGCAACAATATTTATCCGGCGCGCGCCGGCGAACTGCTGCGCGCAGCCGTGCTCAAACAGCGCGAGGGCGTGCCGATTTCGGCTTCGCTGGCCACCGTGATCGTCGAGCGTATCTTTGACGGCGTCGTGATGCTGGCGTTCGTCTTCCTCAACCTGCCGGAACTGGCGCGCCTGACGCAAAACTCCGGCGTGGTGGGCACGATGAACATCCGCGACGTGGCCATCATCGGTGCGGCGGTCTTCATCGGCGCGCTGCTGGTGTTCCTGCTGGCGGCCATGTTCCCGCGTGTGACCGAAGGGATCGTGAACTGGGTCATCGATCACCTCGTCCCCACGCGCGGTCGCGAGCAGGTGCGCGGCTTTTCACTGCGTTTTTTAACCGGGCTGGAAAGTTTACGTTCGCCGGTTGAAGCGTTGATGATCTTCCTCACCACAGTGTTGATCTGGCTGCTTGAAACAGCCAAGTACTGGTTTGTGATGCACGCATTCCCGTTCGAGGTCAGTTTCTTCGCGCTCATGCTGATGAACGGTATCGTCAACCTGACGACCACATTGCCGTCCGCGCCCGGGTATGTGGGCACCTTCGATGCGCCGGGAATTGCCCTGTTGATGGCCTATCACGTGCCGCAGGCCGTGGCTGCTGGTTATACCCTGGTACTGCATGCAGCGCTGTGGTTTCCGATTACCCTGCTGGGCGCGTATTATTACCTCCGTCAGCCGTTGCGCTGGGGAAAACAGATGGAAACGCTGCGCAATGAAGGTTGAAATTGCGGCAGCCTGACAAAGGAGCGAACATGAAAATCGCCGTGATTGGTGCCGGGATCGGCGGGATGGCCGCTGCACATGATTTTCTAAAGGCCGGGCACGAAGTGACCCTGTTTGAAGCCGCTGATTATGTCGGCGGTCTGGCCGCGGGCTTTAAGGAGCCGCATTGGAACTGGTCGGTGGAACGCTTTTACCATCACTGGTTCCAGAGCGACGCGTCCATGCTGGGATTGATCCGCGAACTGGGCTGGCAGGAGCGGGTGATCTTTCCGCGGCCTTACACGGTGATGTATTACCAGGGCAAGTTTTATCCCTTTGATTCAATCCCGGCCGCGCTGCTCTATCCAGGCCTGGGATTTGGCATCAATAAAATCCGATTCGGCCTGGTGCGGCTGTCCCTGCGCCTGACGAATAACTGCAAGCCGCTGG
>CALMIB010000343.1 GCA_937863945.1 uncultured Longilinea sp. | reverse complement strand
CATTTCGAAAACCATGTCCAAGCCAGATTCGATTTTCCTTAAAGAGCTTGAAAATTTCTAAATAAGTAATGGCGTTTTTACTGCCGATGATGATGAATTTTTTCTCATATTCCATCAACTGCGCGACATACTCACGGAAGAGGGAGAAAGGTGGATTGGTGACAACGATATCGGCCTGCTTGAGCAGTTCGATACATTCCGCCGAGCGAAAATCGCCGTCGCCCTTCAACAGCGTGAGCACGTTATTTCCATTTTTAAGTAAAACTTCCACGTCGGCCAGACCCACCGCGCCATCGCCGTTTGTGTCCAACACCTCAGAGATTTCAATCTTATAGGGAAGGCGGGCCTCGCCGTTTTTTACCTGGACGTTTTTGACATCGAACAGCGCCAGTTGCTGCCAGGCGACCGGCGAATCGGAATAGCAGGTGGCGATCAGCTTCTTGAGCCCCAGGAAAGTAAAGTTCATGGCGAAATATTTAAAAAAATTGCTCTCGAACGGGTCGTCGCAGTTGCAGAAAATAATCTTGCCGCGGAAATGGTCGCGGTAGTGCAGCATTTCCGCTTCGATATCGGGCATTTGCGTATAAAATTCATCGGCCTTATTCTTTTTGGCTTTTTCCAATAATTCAGATGCCATTTCACTCTTTTCCTTGATAAATTATGAGAGAGTTAAATTATATGAGTATTTCAGGAATTTGATTGTAAAAATCCCTCATCATTTTAGTCCTGAATGGTGAGTGCAGGGCAATCCATAAATGGCGCGAAGCCAGGCAATTTGATCGTTCTGCCGCAGCCCTCCGCCCACCCGACGATACAATCTTCTCCGCGCCCTCCGTGCACTCCGTGGTGAATTTCTCTTTTCCTTTACGGCCTAAGATGGCGCCGGTCTCCGACCCTCACCACCGGATAGCGCGGTGCAGATGGTGGGTTCCGGGCAGGCTGCTGTTCACTCAGCACCTGCCCTCGTAAAGAGTCAACATTCAGCATTCAGCAATTCTTCTCACCCCCACTTGGAAAAGCCGGCTTCGTCCTGCGCGCGCACGCGCTCATCGAGGCGCGCCGGCAGCCCCGTTTTCACAATCACCCGCACGGCCCGCGACGCCACCCGGCCCTCCAGCGGCGTCCAGCCCACCACATCGCCGTCGGCCTGCACCGGCAGCCGCCGCCGGGTTTGAATGCTGAACTCGCGCTCGGCGCGTTGGTAGAGGATTCCGGCGTTTTTGCCGCTCCGGCCGGTGATGAAGCGCAAAATCACCATCACGCCCTCGCCAAAGGACTTCGCGCGGATGGCGCACACCTCGACGCGCCCGTCGCCGGGGTGAAACACGCGGTGCGTGCGCAGTTCGCCCCCCCCGCCCAGGCTGGCGCTCACCGCCATCACCTCCACGGCACGCACCTTCATCACTTTTCCGTCGATGGTGACCCGGTAACTGCGCATCGAAAGCCCGGTCAATTCGTTGAACAGCGTGCGGATGTAGGCCAGCCCGCCCAAAAAGCGCTTGCCTTCGCGCGGGGTCTGCGACATGAGCCGCGAGCTGACGCCCACCCCGGCGTTGAGGAAGTACATGCGCCCGTTCACCTCGATGCCGTCCAGCGGCTGCAGGTCGTGCCCGCCCAGCCACAGCCGGGCGGCCTCCTCATGCGAGCCGGGGATCTCCAGGTTGCGGGCCAGCGCGTTCCAACTGCCGGCCGGCAGGATGCCCAGGGGGACGCCGCTGCCGACCAGCCCGGCAGCCACCGCCGAGAGCGTGCCGTCGCCGCCGGCCGCGACCACCAGATCGGGGTGGTGTTCGGCCAGCGCGGCGCGCACAACGGCCGGCAGGTCTTCTTTGCCGGTGGTTTCATAGTAAATTAGCGCCCAACCAGCCTGGCCGAGCACCCTGTCGACTGCCGCGCGGATATCCTGTGGGCGGGATACGCCGGCGACCGGGTTGATGACGATGTATGCACGTTGAGTCATGCGTGTATTGTAGCCTGATTGGGGAAAATGGTTAAGCCCGTCACAGGGATTTTGGCGGTCGCCGGCCAACCGGAGCCCGCAACTTACCCGCCACCCATTCGCCGCAGCGGCGTCGAACGGGGCTTTTTCAGTCCCAGTTTCGGGAACCTTTCAACGGCCGGCTTCGTCTATTATCTGTACAGTCCGCGGATCGGGCCGCGGAATCAATTGAATGGAAAGGAATAAAAAATGTCTCGCAAACCCCTGTTTAACCTCGCCTGGATCGCCGCCCTGCTGCTGGGGCTGCTCTTTGGTGCGCTTCCCACCGGGTTCGTCTCCGCCGCTTCTGGCTCCCCCGTCAGCGCGGCCCAACAGGCCC
>CALMIB010000342.1 GCA_937863945.1 uncultured Longilinea sp. | reverse complement strand
GGGTTCATGATGATGGTGCGGTCGATTTGCCCGAAGGCATAACCGGATTGCAAATCGTCCAGACGAACAAAGGCGCCAATTTCGGTGCCGTAACCGAGCAGGCGGTCGCCACTTAATGCCAGCGATCCCATATCGTCCGCGATGACGGTGATGCTTTCGACGTCCTCGCCGGCGATTTGTCGCAGCGCTTCGAGGGTTTCCGATTTACCCGCGCCGCTGTCGCCCATGACCAAAATGGTAGAACCCGGATGATCGCGCAGCTTGATATTCATCAGGGCGCCGTGGAAGGGCAGGTTGCCGGTTTTCATCATTTTGATATTGTGCAGCGTCAGCGCCATTTTCTTCAGGTAGCCAAAATAGCCGAACTCGTCCCGGTAAGGAATCGTGGCAACCAGAATATCGTTTTCAGCATCCTCGAAGAAGATGGTCTCATTTGCGGCAACGGGTTCGTTGGGCGGCGTTCCATACAGGTAGATGGCATCCGGCTTGCGTTCCAGGTCCTCGTCGCTTGCCAGCTCGAACAGATTGCTCAATGAAAACCCAAGTTCGAAGAAAGGCAGAGTAAAGTAGATCAATACCAGCAGCGGTCCAATCTTTGCCGGATAGCACAACCATTCCTGGGGTTTAATTTCAACAGTCTCAAGCGGGTTAACCCTGACCTGCTCGAACTCTCCCTTGCGTTTGTTCATGGGCGAGTTGTAGATCATGGGCGGATAGATCATCACCTGGCGGATAATCGAGATTTTTTGGAGCGGTTCGTATATTGAACCCGGTAATTCGATCTTCCGGGGAAGTGCGATGGCGGCGATTTCGGCGCCGGCGCTGACCTGCCGGTAAATGCGCGGATGGTTTCCGGTGACGTTTTCCTGCAGGTCGCGGTAAGTGCTGCGGACGACATGCATCAAAGTTTCCACGGTATCGTGAAACGTCCGGTAGGGGCGCTTGTCAAAACGGTCGCCGGCCGAATCGCAAATAATCAGTCTGTGCATGCTGCGCCAATAATTGTAGAGTTGCTCGATGAACTCATTCAGCAGGCTCAAATCTCGAAAGAACTGTTCCGATGCCGGGTCCAACCGCGGAACCAACCCGGCCGGAAGTTTGAGCAGGTATTTGAGCGTTTCCACCAGCAAGTCGATATCTTCATCGGTCACCGGCAGATGGGAGAAGATATTCAAGAGCGGGGAACGCTTGTGGTCCAGATCGGCGATGAACCGCCGCAACACATCCTGAAAGAGCCGGGAGGCGAGCAAGTGTTCGGGTTTGGTGCATACCTTGTCCCGGACACGCAAAATTACTTTTCCATCAAAGAGCTGGTGCGTGATGTTTTCCATGAATGAGAATACCTTTTTTTCTATGATTCGCCTGAAAAAATTGGGTTACTGACCCGTAACCCAATGGTGTGCTCAGGATTTGATGACCATTTCTTCTAGCATTCGGGTTGTCAGTGATTTGGGACGATCAATTGGCTTTCCCAGCGCCCGCGACCAGACCGCGTGCGCTGTTAGCCCGAGAATACGGCCCATTCCAAACAGTACGGTATAAAAATCGAATTCGCGGATCCCGTAGTGGTACTGCAATGCGCCGTTGATGGCATCCACGTTTGGGAACGGATTTTTGATTTTACCCTGTTTTACCAGGATGCCCGGCAAACATTCATACACCTGGGTCACCAGTTGGAATAATTCGTCGTCCGGCATATGCTGTTTGCCATAGTCCAGTTGCGCGATGAAGCGCGGATCGGTGACCCGCAGGACTGCATGCCCGTAGCCGGGGATTACCCTGCCTGAATCCAGGTAGTCCCAGACGTATTGCTCGAGCTGCTGGCAGGAGGGTTGGTCTGGAAAAGCATCCTGCAAATCCAGCAGCCATTTCAGGCATTCCTGGTTTGCCAGGCCGTGAAGCGGCCCTGCCAGGCCGTTCATGCCCGCGGAACAGGCGTAATACACATCTGAGAGGGCGGATGCCACCAGGTGCGAGGCGTGCGCGCTGACATTCCCGCTTTCATGATCTGAATGGAGGATGAAGAACAAGCGGGCCAGATCCTGGTACTCTTTGTCGTCGCCTTTGCCGATCATGTGGGCGAAATTGGCGCCCCAATCCAGGTTCGGGTCGAGGGGGATGTGTTGGCCCTGTCGATATTTATGGTTGTAAATAAACGCGCCGATGACGGGCAGCCGGGCGGTGAGCGTCAGGCTGTCTTCGAGGTAGTATTTCCAATAATCCGTTTTGGGGATGCCTTCATTATATTTTTTGGCAAAGACTGACTCAGGTTGCATCGCCAGGATGGCCATGGAAAACATTGTCATGGGGTGGGCGTCATGGGGTAGCTGCCGGATGACGTCAAAGACATGCTCGGGGACTGTGCTGCGTTTGATCCATTCGGATTCGACCGCGAGAGCGTCTTCGTACGTTGGAATCTCGTTTGCCATCAGGAGGTGATAGAGTCCGCCCACCATGGGCATTTCGGCGCCCTTCATCTTGGGAAGCAGGGTCAAAATTTCTGGAACCGTAAAGCCGCGAAGACGGATGCCCTCCTGCGGGTCAACATAAGAAATATCGCTGACGTTAATGGCCACGCCGCGAATGCCGCCGTAAAGCTGCTCGATTGTGATATCGCTCACTTTAACCGCCCCATGAGCTTCCTTTAGATGCGATACCCGTTGCCGCCAGCCAACCAATTGAGCCGATATTCGATCGTAAAGTCTCATTGCTACTTCTCCCGGTACCGGTGTCATGAATTTGTAGCAACATCCAGATGAATGGCGCAATCCAGCCGCCAGTTGTCCAGAATATTGATGCGCGCTGGTAATAATATATCATTTATGTCAAAAAGGTCAACATATAGGATGAATCAATGTGGATGGTTCAGTTCATTTATTCAGAATTTGTGACAGGAAAAGCTGCGTCCTCTCGTTTTTGGGCTGCGTGAAGAACGTTTCGGGATCGGCCTGTTCGACGATTGCGCCGCTGTCCATGAAAACGATCTCGTCCGCGGCACGGCGGGCAAAGCCCATTTCGTGGGTCACCGCCACCATCGTGATGCCATCCTTGACCAGGTCGAGCATCACATCCAGCACCTCTTTGATCATTTCCGGGTCCAGCGCGCTGGTGGGCTCATCGAATAACATAATTTTCGGCTTCATCGCCAACGCGCGGGCAATGGCCACGCGCTGTTGCTGTCCGCCGGATAGCTGGGCGGGGAAATTATCCCTTTTTCCCAGGATGCCGACCCGGGCCAGTTGCCGTTCGGCAATTTCAACCGCTTCGGTTTTGTCGCGCCCGCGCACGATCTGTTGGGCCAGGGTGATGTTTTCCATCACGGTCAAATGGGGATACAGGTTGAAATGCTGGAAGACCATGCCGATATCGGCACGGACGCGGTTGAGTTGTTTTTGATCGTTGGTTAGCCGCTCGCCGTCGATCCAAATCTCGCCGGAGGTTTCGATTTCAAGGTGGTTGATGCAACGCAGCAGCGTGGATTTGCCGGAGCCGGACGGCCCCATGATCGCCACGACCTTCCCGTGTTCCACTGACAGGTTGACGCCGTTGACCGCTTCGATCGTGCCAAAATTCT
>CALMIB010000341.1 GCA_937863945.1 uncultured Longilinea sp. | reverse complement strand
CGTGGGTGTGAGCGTGTTGGTGGGGGTCAGGCTGGGCTTGGTCAAAACGCCTTCTGGCCGCGCAGCCGAAGCGCTGCGCGCCACGGCCGTAAGCGCAGGCAGCATCATCCAGGCAGCCACAGCCAGGCACAGGATGGTAATGACCGCCAGCGAAGCCCACAACCAGCCGCGCCAGCTGCGCGAGGCTTTGGCCCTGACTGCCGGAACGGGCTGCGTCCGTTGGCGGGCCGGTGATGCGGCGGGCATCGGAACGGAGGCCTGTGATGGCTTTTGAATGGCGGTGGCCGGCGCCTGCTGAACGGCCGGGGCTTTTTCCGCGGCGGTCTGGCGGCTCAATGCCCATTCCATGCCGCGTTTTGCGCGCTGGCTGGAGGGGTTGATTTCCAAAGCGCGTTGCAGGTAGCGGATGCTGGCTTCCGGGCTGGCCAGGGCGGCCAGAACCAGCCAGGCATCTTCCAGTTGTGGGTCGAGCCGGGCAGCTTCCATCGCCAGGCGGCGCGCTTCGGTGCGATTGCCCTGGCGCATGGCCTGCCTGGAGAGATGGGCGAGTTGTTGAGCTGGTGAGGTCGCGGGCTGGCTCATGGGGCTAGGGTGGGTACGCTGTTGGAGATGGGCTCGTTGCGCAAATAACACAGGATGCCGTTGGTGACGCCTTGAGCCACCTGGTCTGTGTTCTGGGTGAGAATTTGCCGGTCGAGGTTGAGGAAGCCGGTTTCGATGATGGCCGCGGTGGTATCGGTGTGAATTTCAGTAAAAGTATGGTAGCTGGTCATATCCGGCGTGATGGTGTTGAAGTGAAACTTCAGATTTGTCGCCGCCTGGTAGCGGTCGATGATGCAATCGCGCAGGCGTGCGGCTTTTTCGGGGTAGGCGCTGGAGGAGGCTGCCGCCACCTTGAACCCGGTGGCATCCTCGTTGACGTAGTCGCAGGAATCGTTGTGAATCGAAAGCAGCGCGGCGGCGCGGTACTGGTTGAGGCGGGGATCGAATTCTTCGAGCAAATCCACCTGGTAGCCTTCAGCGATGAGCGCTTTTTGCACGCGAGTGGCGATTTCCAGGTTCACCTGCATTTCGGTCAAACCATCCGGGCAGGTCGCGCCTGAATCGTTGCCCCAGTGCCCGGCAACGATGCCAATGCGTGCTGAAGGCAGCGGCGTGGTGACCGGCGTGCCGGCCAGTTGCGCAGGGCTGTTCGATTGCCAGGACGCAAACATCTGGTCCAGCAGATCGTTGGAGAACAGTACGGCGGGTGTAAACAGCGTAAAGAGCGTCGCCAGGATGATGCCAATGCCGAGGACGGTGGAAACTGTGTTCCAGACGCTAAAGCGATTGGAAGGGGGGGGATTTCTTCGCGAGGTGGAAAAAGAGGGATTGCTCATAGGTAGTTTGATAGTACCTTAAGTCGCCTGCTATACGCAAGCCTTTTTGGACGCAAATTCTCCACTTGATTTTGGCTGTTCAAACAAGTATAACCAATTCGTTTGACTTAACTTTATGAAGGAGTATGATCATAATGATGACACCTGTTTCTGAATTGTTGCGTCAGGCCATGCGCCATTGGACAACCGGTGTATCCGTGGTTACCAGCACGTTTGGTGAGGAACAGCACGGCATGACGGTGAATTCGCTGGCCTCCATTTCTCTCGACCCGCCGATGATTTTGGTATCTCTGACACACGGAACGCGCACGTTGGAACTGGTGGAGCGCTCCGGCTGGTTCGGCGTCACCATTCTGGCGGAAAACCAGGCTCCCATATCGGAGCGTTTTGCCGGCCGCGACGGCCACGAGGAAAACCGCTTTGAAGGCATAGAGATTTTTTCCATGTCCAGCGGCGCGCCATTCATCCGCGGTGGGCTGGCCTTTTTGGATTGCCAGGTGGCGTTTCGTTACCCGCTGCCGAATTCCACGTTGTTGATTGGTGAAGTGAAGGCAGTTGAATCGTTGCAAGAAGCAGGCCCTTTGGTTTACCATAATCGTGTATATCGAAAGCTGGAACCATGAGTGAATCGCAACTTTCTGACGGCGAGCGCGCGTTGTTGTTGAAGCTGGCGCGCGAGGCAATCGATGCGGCGGTGAATGACCGTCCGCTGCCGCCCCTGGACCTGGGGCAGTTGCCGCCTGCGCTGTGCGAACCGGGGGCTTCATTTGTGACGCTGACTGAGGACGGCGAGTTGCGCGGTTGCATCGGCGTGCTGGAGGCTTACCAACCCCTGGCCGAGGATGTGCGCGTAGAGGCTGTGGCGGCTGCCCTGGAAGATTTTCGTTTTTATCCGGTGCGCCCCAAGGAAGTGCCTTATATTAAAATTGAAATTTCCCGCCTGACGCAACCGCAGCCACTTGACTATGCCTCGCCGGATGAATTGGTGCGCCGGCTGCGGCCAGGGATTGATGGCGTTATTTTGCGCGACGGTATGCGCCGGGCCACTTTTTTGCCGCAAGTTTGGGAGAAATTGCCCGATCCGGCGGATTTTTTATCGCACCTGTGCGCCAAGATGGGCGTTTCTGAAAATGCCTGGCGGAAAAAGCCACTGGCGGTTTGGACTTACCAGGTCGAAGAATTTCACGAGTAGCCCTGCCGTTTTGAAACCAGAAACCGCCAGGGTGTATGCTGATCCTACCCTGGCGGTTTGATTCAACCTGTGGTTCACGGCCGGATTTATGCTGAACGGTTGAAATAAGCTTTCACATCCGCATCGTTGTAGATTACCAGCGCAATGATGCCCACCGCCATTGAGATCAGGTTGGCGAAAAGCAAGGTGGCGATCTCAAAATAAGCCAGAACTTGGTTCGGGCGCGGAGGCAGTTGAACTTCTGAGAATAGCCGGGCGGCGTAGATAATTTCGAAGACGCCCAGCACAGCCGGCAGAAGCGTGACCGGCGCGCAAAGAAGCAAGCCGATCCCGATCGTGCCAATTACAATCAAGGCCGTGATGGCCAGTGAAAGCAGCAGGTTAAGGATGCCGCTGGCCATGGTAAGCGCGGCCAATGTAGTGACCAGACCAGGGCGCTGAGGTTCATTGGTGGATAGCATTTGGGGCTCGCTCATGTGGGCATGTCCGAATTAAAAGTGGATATATTGGTTCACGTTGAGGACAAAAATGGACGCGCGCCGGGTTTCGCTGTCGGTGGCCGGAGAGCAACCCTGGCGGATAATTTCAATGGCTGAATCCACCTGTTCATCCTCCAGGCCGATGAGGAGGGTGGTATTGCCGCGCCGCAAAAAACCGCCTGTAGAAGCCACCTGCGTCACCCGCAGCCCGGCTGAGGTTAACCCATGCGAAACCGGGTCGTTATCGATATCGCGAACAACAGCAATGATCAGTTTCATGGCTAGAACTCCTCATAGCGTTCTACTTCGAGCGCGAAAATCGTTGCGCCGCCAATGGTGATGGGCGTGAGCGCGGGCAGGGGCAGGGGCGCGCTTTCCAGCGGTACGGCGATATACTCCACCCGTTGGCGGCAGTTCTCGTTGAGCGCGGCCATCGCCTGGGCCTGAACTTCAGCCGGCAAACCGATCATCAGGGTGGCATTGCGCCGCCCCAGGAATCCGCCGACGCTCGGCAGCCGGGTGACATGCAGGTTCAACCCATGCAGGGCCAGCTCGGCGCTTTCGGCATCCTGTCCCTGGACAATGGCTAACAACATCGTATCATTTTTAGACTGCGGATGGTCCATTCTTGCGCTCCTTTCCCGGGAGGTCCGCGATGCATTATGGAAGGAGGATGCGGTGCGGTCCCGGCGTATTCAACATGACAAGGTTTTCGTTGGCTGTACGGATTTCTGTGCAGCCGGGATGAAAGGATAATTGGATCCCCTGATATTGTACCGTAACTGGCCAGGGGAATGGATTAAGACCTTCGAGTATTATTTCGCGGTTTGATAATTTTCGCAATCCCAGGATTTGCAGGAAAACGCCGACTGGCGGCAAAGCCGCCAGCGTGTCGGCGTCTCCATCCGGTTTGCCATTCGATGCTGAAAAACTGGAGAAAAAATGGCCATCGGCTGCCCGGTTTTGGGAGATGGCGTTCATCAGGCGGGTAAAAAGGTCGGCGGCCGTTTCCTGATAGCCGTATGCCAGCAGGCCTTCCAAAACAAAGACATTCCACGGAAGGAAGACCCGGTTGAGATGCTGTTGTTCAGGCAGCAAATGGCTGCTGGGACAGACGGGCAGGCCGTACGGTTGGAGGAATTGCGGCAGGAGGGTTTCCTGGATGAGCTGCCGGGCGCGCTCGCGCGATGGAATACGCGCCCACAAGGGCAGCAGCAGGGTGATGTCTTTGCGCGTCAGGTCGGCCGTCCGCAGCCGCCCGTAGTCCTCTGCCCGCAGGCCCTCAATGTCAACCCCTTCCACATAGGTGAACCGCGATGTGGTGCTGGCATGGCCGACCAGATTCATCCACTGCACCTGCCCGGGCGTGATGGTTTCATCGACCGCCTGCCCATCCAGCAGACCGTGAATGGTGATGCGCGCGTGACGCGTGTCATTGGATTGGCCGTAGAGGTTGAGGACCAGTTTTTGCGGCGATTCCAACGACTGGCGGATCTCATGCTGACCGGAACTGTGAAACGTCAGCAAATGGGTTCCGCGCGGGCGTTGGCCGGTGAACATATCACGGTAGCAATAGGTGCTTTCCAGGGCATCCCAGGTCGATTCGATCTGCTCGGTCAGGCTTTGAATGCGCTGGCGAAGACGGTTCGCTTCCTCCTCGCGCCCGATCGCCGCCGCCAGGCTGACCAGGCTCTGGCCTTCGCGGCATAGCAAAGCTGCCAGGACGGGAGTTTCAACATCCGCGGGATCGATCCCCTGGTTGGCCGGGAGCCAGCGGTCAAACAGGGGATGATCATCCAGCCCGATCTGGATGCGGTTTCCCCATTCCGGAAAACCGTCACCGTCCTGATCATGCGCAGGGGCAAACCAGGAATCAAAGAAGCGCAACAATCCCGGAAAAACGGATTCGACCCAGGCAGGGTCAGGGCGGCTGTTTTGCACCTGCAAAGCCAGGGTGGCCAGCAGTGGTTGAGCCAGCATGTGCATACGTTGCTTTGCCAGCCCGGGTTTCCAGTCAATTTCACCGGTTTCCTGCTGCACCGCCAGAAAATTATCCACCACGCCGGCTGCCAGGTCGGGCGCGGCCGGCAGGATGATTTGATTTAAGTACCAGGCGTCCAGGGCAGTCTGGCCGCTCCATTTTGGATCGTAATCGCTGCCGTCGCCGCGAAGCGAGTAGCCGCGGTCGGGGGTGCGCGATTGAACGAAGGACCGCGCGGGGAAGGCGGATCCGCCCGGCATGAACAGTTGAAAGGCAGTGTGCTGCGCGCTGTCAAAGGCTTCATTCCAGGCAGGGTCGCCGGTGGTAATTTTGAGGTGCTGGCTGGCATTCACCAGCTCAATCAGCGCAATTTCCGGCTCCCAATCGCGTGAAACGGCTGCCTGGGCCAGTTCCAGGGAGGTCTCTGCGTTTTCCTGGATGCCCATAGCCCAGCGAAAACGGCTTTGATTGCCAGGATAAAGGTCCAAGTCAAATCCAAGCGTGGGAAAAGAGCTGGGACCTGGCCTTGGCCCGCCGGTTAAAAGCAGGATCGGGCACAGCTCGGAGGTTTTGCCTTCCAGCACGTAAGTTTTTTCCATTAAAGTGGCGGCCATGCCGTGGCCGTGGTTCATGGGAGAGAGCAGCGCGGCCCAATCGAAACGCAATTTCCGGCGCAATACGCTGCGGTTATTAATTTCTATCTGCCCGGTGATCACGTGCGAGGAGGGCACCCATATTTCCATGATCATCTCAATTTCGGGCAGCGGGCTGAAGGTCAAACGAAGAAAATTGGGATGGTTTCGCACGATGCGTAAATCGGGCGGTTGCGGCGAAGAAATTGAACCACCTGGCCCGATTTCTGCATCGACCAGGCGTGGAAACATCTGCATGGAGCGCGCACGCAGCCCGAAAGTGGAATTTAATGAAAAGGGATAGGCTTGCCCCTTGCCGAGCGAGACCAGCCAACTGATGTCGTTGGCATAATCAGGCTGAGAAAAGCGTGCGTCGGCTGCAAGGATGATATGGTTTCGGGCTGTCGTGGAACTTTTTTCTACCGGCATGCGTTCATTGTAAAGTGAGTTGCCGTTACGGTCAAATCAAAACAGCCCGGCTGGAATCCGGCGATATTCTTTCTGGTAAAATGGTTTCATGATGGATGAATTAGAGAACCCCCCGCAAGATCGGCCGAACCGGCAGGAATCTTCGAATGATTCGGCTGAACCGAATGAAAGCACTCAGCCTGTTCAGACCAACGGCGCGGCCGGCCAGCCAACCCCGGCTCCGCTTGCGCCTGAAGAAAACCCTGCGCCTGAACCGGGCGATACGCAGCCGACGATCCCCGGCGCGGTTGAGCATCATCCAACCGGCGATCCGAACGCCACCGGCGGCTGGTACGCGGAGATGGAAATGCCGTCGCCGTACGCGGCGCAAACGCAGGCCATTCTGCCGCCAGACCAGCAACCCACCCAGGCGTTTATACCGCCCGACCAGCAGGCCACCCAGGCAAGCCTGCCCGCCAGCCAACAACCCACCCAGGCGTTTGTTCCGCCCGGCCAGCAGGCCACCCGCGCCACGTCGCCTTCCCGCCCCGGCGGTCTCGAACCAACCCTCCCGCCGGCCGGCGCGCCGCCGCGCGGCGGCCACTTGCCCAGGCCGGTCGAACAGGTGGACCCGAATGCCACGCGCGTGTCACCCACTGCCTACAGTTCACGGCGGCAGTCCCCCTCATCGCCGCCGCCCCTGTATCCCAACCAGGCGGCTGCCGGTCCTCAACGGCCCGCACAGACCACCGGGCAGCGCCCGGGCGGAGTTCCACCCCGCCAGGCGCCGCCTGCCAGCCCTCCAAAGCCGGCTCCCCGAAAACGGTCGATGGGCTGTTTTTTGCAGGGATTGATTGCGCTCCTGTTCGCCGGCATTATCCTGCTGGTGATTGCCGGCTCCTTCCTGATTTACCAGTATTATTCCATCGCCGCTACCTTGCCCAGCGTTGAAGACTTGCAGGCGCGCGCCTCTCAGTTTGAAACCACACGCATCCTTGACCGCAACGGTAACACGATCTACGAGATCCTCGACCCTAACGCGGGACGGCGCACCTACGTCCCGCTGGAACGCATGTCTCCGTATATCATCGCGGCGACCCTGGCAACCGAGGATAAAGAGTATTACAACCATCCTGGTTTTGACCTGGTGGCCATTGCGCGCGCCATGGTGCTGAACTACACCACCGGCGAAAATGCCGGCGGCGCGTCCACCATTACGCAACAACTGGCGCGCACGCTGCTGCTGCCGGATGAACGCTACGAGCGCACAGTGCAGCGCAAGACGCGCGAAATCGTTCTCGCGGCTGAAATTACCCGCCGCTACAGCAAGGAGCAAATCCTTGAGCTGTACCTGAACGAAAACTTCTACGGCAACCGATCCTACGGCATCCAGGCTGCCGCAGAAACCTATTTCAACACCACCGCCGAGAAGCTGACGCCGGGGCAGGCGGCCTTTTTGGCGGGGCTGCCGCAGGCGCCGGCGGTGTATGATATTTTCACCAACCGCGAGCAGACGCTGGACCGGTTTAAGACCGTCCTGGTACTGATGTACCAGGTCAGCGAGGAGAAGGATTGCATTTTCGTCAGCACCAACGTGCAAAAAGTGTGCGTGGACGCGAACATGCTTTCGACCGCGGTGGGCGAAATTGAAGGCTATGCTTTCCAGCAGAACAACGGCTCGATTCGCTTCCCGCACTGGGTATTCTACGTCACCGACCAGTTGGAAAGCATGTATGATGCCCAGCAGATCTATCGTTCCGGATTTACCGTTTACACCACGCTCGATCCCGCTCTACAGGAGCAGGCCGAGCAAATCGTCAAACAACAGGTGCTGGGACTGGCAGACCGGAATGTGAACGACGGCGCGCTGGTTGCCATGCGGCCCAACACCGGTGAGATCCTGGCGATGGTCGGTTCGGCGGACTTTTATAATGAAGCCATCTCCGGGCAGGTCAACATGGCCATCAGCCCGCGGCAACCCGGCTCGTCGATCAAGCCGCTCACCTATCTTGCCGCCTTTGAAAAGGGCTGGACGCCTGCCACGCTGCTGTGGGACGTGCCCAGCGAATTTCCGCCCTCCGGCCTGGCTTCCGATCCGAGCCCGAAATATGCGCCGGTGAACTATGACGGACGGTATCACGGGCCGGTATCGGTACGCTCGGCGCTGGCAAATTCCTACAACATCCCGGCGGTCAAAACCCTGGAGTATGTGGGCATTTACGATGATCCTGCGACCGCGCAAAAGGAAGGCCTGATCAGCCTGGCGGAGCGTTTGGGCATCCGCTCGCTCACGCGCAACGATTATGGCCTGGCCCTGACGCTGGGCGGCGGCGAGGTGACGCTGCTGGAAATGACCGGCGCCTTCTCGGTTTTCGCGAACAACGGATTGAAAGTGCCGCCGGTGGCCATCACGAAAATTGTCGATTACCAGGGCAACCTGGTGTACCAGTACGAGCCGCCCACAGGCGAGCAGGTTGTCCGGCCGGAGCATGCCTACCTGCTCTCGTCGATTTTGTCTGACAACCAGGCGCGCGCGCCGATGTTTGGCACCAACTCGGTGCTGGCGCTGCCTTTCCTGGCTGCGGCCAAAACCGGCACGACCAATGATTACCGCGACAACTGGACGGTGGGTTACACCCCCGACCTGGCGGTGGGCGTGTGGGTTGGCAACGCCGATTACACTCCCATGCAAAACACCACCGGCCTGACCGGCGCGGCGCCGATCTGGGCGAGTTTTATGCAATTTGCCGTGCCGCAGCTCACCGGCGGCAGCGCAACCGCCTTCCAGCGCCCGGCGGGCATCGTTGAGCGCGTGGTGTGCTCGCTTTCCGGGGCTGAGCCTTCAGAATGGTGCCCGGACCAGCGCACCGAATTGTTT
The DNA here is from genome assembly GCA_937863945.1 of uncultured Longilinea sp. Lineage (GTDB taxonomy): Bacteria > Chloroflexota > Anaerolineae > Anaerolineales > Anaerolineaceae > Longilinea. The sequence continues at coordinate 1,418 of CALMIB010000341.1, read as the reverse complement.
GCCTACGACCAGCTCCCGCCCGGCCGTGATGACGACCTGTGGAAGCGCGTGACGGTGGATACCTGGACCGGCTTGCGCGCCTCGGCCGCCTGTTCGGATTACGTCGATGAAAAAATCGCCATGAATGTGAGCGATGAATTTGCGCGCAAGTGGCTGCGCGAAACCGAAGAAGGCCGCAACTGGGCATCCGATCACGGCTTTGATGACCCGATTTTTTTCGTGCCGGAGCGCGATTGCCAGTTGAGCGACGCCCGGCCGATCCTCCTGTTCGCGGCGATGCAGGACGGCGACACGCTGACGGTCAATCCGCTGGATATTTACGTGGTGGTGAACACGCCGGATGATTTGCGGCGCTGGCGCCTGGAATACGGCCTGGGCGATGAACCGGCCGAATGGAAGCCGCTGCTGGTGGATCAAACCGCGCAATATCAAAACCCGGAGATGGTTTACTCGTGGGATGTCACCGAAATTCCACCCGGGCGCGTCACGTTGCGGATTTACATGGAGAGCACGGAAGACACTTATGCTGAACGTCGCATCCACATCAACCTGCAAGTGCCCACGCCCACGCCGACGCCCACGCCAACTACAACGGAGACGCCAACCACAACGGAGACTCCGACAATCACGGTGACTCCGACAATCACGGTAACACCGCAGCCGTCATTGACGCCCACCATCACGCTCACGCCTTCGCCGACGGCCACCGATCCGATGGCGGGGCAACCGTAGTGATCCGGCCGAATCCCGGCCATTGGATAGAATCTGAAACAGCGGGCGAGTGATCCCCGCTGTTTTTGGTCAAAGGATGGAGAGTTGCGTGGCTTCGTCCCACCCCAGCGGGTCGGCATCCAGCAGATCGTTCCAGGTCCCCAGGGTCAGGTCCGCCCATTCTGACAGGCGGCGAAGGTGGCGGAATTTAAGCACGCGCCAGCCCTGGAAAGCCTGCTCGAGGCGGGGATCGTGCTTAAGCTTATAGGCCAACAATCCGGCCCGCCCGCCGGGGATCACCACCACACTACGCCCGGCCGGCAGGTCAGGCTGGGGGTTGAGGACATAGCGGCTGACCAGGCTGGAAGCCAACAGGTAGAAGGCATACAATACCTCGCCCTGCGCGTTTTGCCAGAGGATGGGCGCATCGCCGGCTGCTTTCAGGTGCAGATCGGCGGCGATTTTGAAAAGCAATTCACGGGCTGAATCAAGATCTGCGCGGCGGGCAGCGGGTTGTTCCTGCGGGCGAAGCATCCAGTTATCCGGACGGTCGGGATCGATTTCGGCATAGGATGTCAACACGGCCCGCGCCAGTTCGATCGAAGGCGTCAGCAAGCCTGGATACTGGGTGCACAGATGGTCATACAGCGCCGTGAAATGCCCCCCCGGATTCTTTTGGAGGTAACGCACAGTTTCCATTTCGATGC
>CALMIB010000340.1 GCA_937863945.1 uncultured Longilinea sp. | reverse complement strand
CAGCCGTGACAAAGACACGAACTCAGTTAATGGTCGAGCGCCTGCGTGAACTGCAGGCCTCCTCCCCGGATATCGAAGCTTCAGCAATTGTCAGCGTTGACGGTTTGACCATCGCATCCGCGCTCCCCCAGGGTGTCGAAGAAGACCGGGTTTCGGCGATGTCGGCGGCCATGCTTTCGTTGGGCGAACGCATTGCCAATGAATTGGGCCGCGGCTCGCTTGAACAGGTTTACATCAAGGGTGAAAGCGGCTATGTGGTTTTGATGTCCGTCGGTGAAGATGCCGTTTTGACCGCATTGGCCCGCGAACAGGCAAAACTCGGCTTGATCTTCCTCGACATGCGCCGCGCAGCCGAGGCATTGACCAAACTCATCTGAGGTAGAACAATATGCAACCCATCCCCAAGAGCGGTTTGTATTACCCGAATAAGTTTGGGCGCATCATGATCCTATCGCTGGAAGATGTCATGGGCCGCAACGGTGTGAATGCCATCCTCAACCTGGCCAACCTGCCCAACCTGATGGAGAATCTTCCGCCCGACAACCTGGAAAAGGCTTTTGATTTTGCCGATGTTTCCGCCATTACGGGCGCGCTGGAAGAGATGTACGGCCCGCGCGGCGGCCGCGGGCTGGCGCTGCGCGCCGGGCGCGCCACCTTCAGCGACGCGTTGCGCAACTTTGGCGCGCTGGCCGGCGTTGGCGACCTCGCCTTCAAAGTGCTGCCCCTGCATGCAAAATTGCGCATCGGCCTGCCCGCCATGGCGAAAATTTTCAGCCAGATCAGCGACCAGTATTCCACGGTTGAAGAAAAAGACGATCACCTGGTGTACACCATTCACCGCTGCCCGGTCTGTTACGGCCGGCATACCGATAAGCCCGACTGCTACATTGCCACCGGCCTGCTCCAGGAAAGCCTCAAGTGGGTATCCGGCGGCAGCGAATTCCGCGTGAATGAATCGAAATGTATCGCCATGGGGGATCCGACCTGCGAATTTATCGTTTATAAAGAACCGATCAGTTAGGATACAGCGCTCCCGTGGAAGAGAAAAACACGCTGCTGGTGGTGGAAGATGATCTGGACGTTGCGGACATGCTCAATGCATTCTTCCGCAACCAGGGTTATGAAGTCTTGACCGTTAACTGGGGTGAAGACGGCGTGCGCGCCGCTCAGACCAACCTGCCGCAACTTGTCATCCTGGATATCCGCCTGCCCGATATCGATGGGTTTGAAGTGGCCCGCCGCCTGCGCGAAACCCGCCGCACGCGCGATATTCCCATCATCTTCCTGACCGAAAAGCGCGAGCGCAGCGACCGGCTGCGCGGCCTGGAACTGCGCGCCGATGATTACATCACCAAGCCATTTGACATCCAGGAACTGCGCCTGCGCGTTCAGAATGCCATCCACCGCGCCAGGCGCGTCTCGCTCACCGATCCCGTCACGCAGCTTCCGCAAAGCGACCTGGTGGACGAGCAGATCGAAGCAGCCATCAAAAACGGCGAACAGGCTTTGTTGTTGGTTTCGATCCTGAACCTGGACAGCTTCCGTGAGAAGTACGGCATTGTAGCCAGTGACGATCTGCTGCGCGCCACCGCCCGCATGCTGCTGGAGCTGCTGCGCGAACAGAATATCACCTCCGGTTTTATCGGCCAATACGACCGTTCCAATTTCATCGTGCTCACCCCTGCCGCCGAAAGCCCAACCTTAACCGAACGTATCCGCAAGCACATCGAACTGTCCTTTTCCTATTTTTACAGTGAAGAAGACCGCGCCAGCGGCCGCTTTGGCGAGACCAGCCTAGCCCTGCAGGTTCACCAATTCCAGCCGTCCGCCTTCTCCCAGCAAGGTCTGGCTTCCCTGAAAGCAGCGCTGGGGAAAAAAACCACTTGAGGACGTTTTGAAAACCACCATCGTCATCCCCACTTATAACGAAGCGGAGAACCTGCCCAAACTGGTCTCCGCCTTATTTACGTTGCCGTACCCTGACCTGAGCCTGATGGTCGTCGATGACAACAGCCCGGATGGCACCGGACAGATCGCGGACCAGTTGTCGCTCGAAACGCATGGACGCGTGCAGGTGCTGCACCGCGCGGGCAAACTGGGCCTGGGCAGCGCCTACATCCAGGGCTTCCAGCGCGCGATGGAATTGGGCGCTGAAGCCGTCGGCCAGATGGATGCCGATTTTTCGCACCCGGTCGAAAAAATCCCGGAAATCATCGAAACGCTGGCCGGGTGCGACGTGGTGCTGGGGTCGCGCTACGTGGCCGGCGGAAAGCTGGACGAGCGCTGGCCGTTCTGGCGCAAAGGACTTTCGGCTTTTGGCAACTTCTACGCGCGCACCCTCCTCGGTCTGCCCATCCGCGACGTGACCGGCGGGTTTCGAATGTGGAAACGCGCCACGCTGCAAGGCATGCCACTGGAGCGCGTGCGCTCCAACGGTTATGTATTCCAGGTCGAAATGACCTATGTCGCCAGCCGGTTGGGGTACAAATTTAAAGAAATCCCCATCTACTTTGCCGACCGGCGCTGGGGAAAATCCAAAATGTCGTTTCGCATTCAAATTGAAGCCGCGCTGCGGGTCTGGCTGCTACCCGGCATGTACCGCGATCTAAAGAAAACAATATCGCTGTCTTAGCCTGAAAGGCTTCCACCCCAGGCACTCTGCAAGGGCAATGTGCTTCAGCATGGCCCTTTTTTCATTGTTCCGGCGGCGGCAACCCATCATAGGGTTTCGCGGCGGAAGGCGCTCACAATTTGCGCCCATTCGTCCAGGCTGAGCGTTTCAGCGCGGCGCATGGGGTCGATGCCTGCTTCGGCCAGCAGCGCGGCGGCCCGTTCGGGCGGCCAGTGCAGTCCGGCGGACAGCGTATTGCGCAGCGTCTTGCGCTTCTGCGCGAAAGCCAGTTTTGCCAGGTGAAAGAACGCATCCAACTGGTCTTCCGGGATGCGCGGCTGCGCATACAGGTCCACGCGCAGCACCACCGAATCGACCTTGGGCGGCGGGTAAAATGCGCCGGCCGGGATGCGCGCCGCCGGCCGCGGGGCGCCGTACACCTGCACGCTCAACGCCAGCAGGCTCAAATCGCCCGGCCTGGCGCAAATGCGCTCGGCCACTTCCTTTTGCATGGTCAACACCAGGCGGGCGGGCTTCACCGGCGCTTCGAGTAAATGCCGGATCACCGCGGAGGTGATGTAATATGGAATATTGGCCACAACCAGGTAGCCAGGCTCGTCAATCAGGCCCGCCATCTCCTGCTGCAGGATGTCGCCGTGGATGATGGTCACATTTTGGGCATCACCCAGCGCTTCCTGCAAGGCCGGCAGGATGTCGCCATCCAGTTCAACCGCCACCACGTGCGCTGCCACACGCGCCAGGTGGCGCGTCAGGCTGCCCAGCCCCGGGCCGATCTCCAGCACGGTGGCATCCGCCGGAATTTCGGCGGCCGCCACCACTCTTTCCAGGGCGGTTTCATCCAATAGAAAATTTTGCCCCAGGCTCTTCCTGGCAGACAGACCGTACTTGCGCATCAAAGCCGGAACGGAGAGCGGCTTCAGGTCGGTCAAGGCAGCCTCACCGGGACGTAGGAGGGCACCGGGGTGAGGAAGTACATCGTCACGTATTGCGCCCACGGCACGTAATCATCATCGCTGTAAGCCACGTCCACCCAGTAGCCGGTCATGCCACCCGTATCGGCCACCACAGCGGTGCCATAGCCGGGGATGTAAACACGCGCGCCTACCAGCAGCCCGTACCAGGCGCGCGGCACGGCAATGACGCCTTTTTGCACCTTCATACCGCTGGAAGTGCCCGTATAGCAACGGTCGGCGCCTGACCGGCAAGGCGAGTAGGAGGTGACCCACACGGTGACCGCGCGGTAATATTCCAGATTTCCGGCATCGGTCTGCAACGTTTTGAGCTCGATCTTCGTGCCCAAACCGACCGTCTGTTCCCGCGCCTCCTGTGCCACCCATGCGCCGTCCGAACTGCGCAGCACTTCCTCGCCATCTTCATAGCGCACGCGCTCGCGCGAAACTTGCAGCCCCAGCACGCCCGGAACAATCACTTCCTGGTGGTCCAGGGCTACCTGGTCAGAGTTCACATATTTCGTCGTGAACGGCACGGCCGTTTGCGCCAAAACCAGTTCCTCTTGCACGCGCACCACGCGCAGGCGGCCGTCTTCCGGCAAAGGCTCAGCTTCGGCGGGAAGGCTGTAATCCAATGCCTGCAGCGAAATGCCTGCTTCAGCCAGCGCCTCGCCAACAGTCTCGGCTGCGCTGCGCGCCTGAACCGTGGAGCCGTCCACCTGGATCGATAGCGTGCGGGCCTTGCGCAGGTCCGCGCTCAACGGGCCGTCCAGGGGTGTTTCAGGCGCCGGTGTAAGGCGGTCAGCCGGTTTCAGCAGGATGCCCGCGTCAGCCAGGGCTTCGCCCAGCGTGGCTGCGCTGGAGTGGATTTTCCGGGTTTCCGCATCGATCGTGAGCGTCACCGGCTGCGCGCGGCGCACCACCAGCGCCAGCGGTTTTCCCGGCGGCAGCGCCTGATCCAGCGTGACGGCCGCGCCGTTCGCCCACAGGCGGTCCTCCGCCCCTGCTTCCAGCCCGGCTTCGGCCAGCAATTCCGCCGCCGTCCGTCCGGCGGAAACCAACTGCCGTTCTCCGCCATCCGGTAGAAGAGTGATGCTGACGCCGCGCGCGTGCGTGACGCTGATTTCCATGCCGTTCACCAGCCAGGCCGCTGGCCCTGGCGTCAGCAAATCCTGCGGGGATACCGGCACGCCGGCCTGCCGCAGCGCGCCGCCCACGGTCAACGCGCGCACCTGCGCGGGTTGTGCTTGCCCGTCGATGATCATCGTGACCTGCCGCTGCCCGCCCAGGATAAGGATCAGGACAACCGCCAGGAGTACCCCTGGAATCGCGAAGCGTAGGATCTTTTTACGGTTCATCTTATCGGCATTGTAACAGAAATGGCCAAATCGTGGAAAACGCGCTTCGCAAGGGCAAACAAAAACGCCCCGTTTCCAGGGCGTTTGTGTGCCGAGACACAGAATCGGACTGTGGACACTGCGATTTTCAGTCGCATGCTCTACCAACTGAGCTATCTCGGCGTGTTCCTTGCAGAACGTGGCTGAATTTTACCACGCACCCCCGGATTGTCAAGAAATCCGCGCCGCCTGGTTTTCGCCGCGCTGCCAGAATCCTTTGACATAATTCCAGCGCACAGCTAAAATGAAAGGATAGTTGTCTCAAAGCGTGGAGTTCGATTTTGACAAAATGGGCAGGCAAATACGTTATCGGCCTCACCGGTAACATTGGAACAGGCAAGAGCGTGGTGCGCCGGATGCTGGAACATCTCGGCGCTTACGGCATTGATGCCGACGCGCTCTCCCATCGCGCCATCGCGCGCGGCGCACCCGGTTATCAGCCCATTGTCTCCACCTTTGGACGCTGGGTGCTGGGACCGGATGGCGAAATTGACCGATCCAAACTCGGCCGCCTGGTCTTCAGCGACCCGGAAGCCCTCATCACCCTGGAACGGATCGTCCACCCGCTGGTCAACCAGGCGGTGAATTTCCTGGCGCAGCGCGCCGGCCAAAAAGTGATTGTCATTGAGGCGATCAAGCTGCTCGAGTCGTCGCTGGTGGCCAATTGCGACAGCGTCTGGGTGACCTATGCGGCGCCGCAAATTCAAATCGCCCGCCTGGTGCAAAAACGGCGCATGAGCGAGGCAGATGCCCGCCAACGGGTGAGCGCCCAACCCCCGCAGGAAGAAAAAATCTCCGCCGCGTCGGTGGTCATCCGCAACGAACTCACATTTGAAGATACCTGGCGGCAGGTACTGGCCGCCTGGCAGCGTGACGTGCCCGAAGCGCTTCAATCTACGCCGGCAGCCGCCAGCGAAACGCAAACGGCGGCTTCCCGCCCGGGTGAAATCCTGGTGCGCCGCGGCCGACCGCGTGATTCGGAAGAAATAGCCGGAATCATCAACCGGTTTAACAAAGATGGCCGCAAAGTGACACGCGACGATGTTATGGCCTCCTTTGGCGAGAAGGCATTCCTTATGTTGCAATATAACAACCGCGCCGGCGGCGTGATGGGCTGGAAGGTGGAAAATCTGGTTGCCCGCGCCACAGATATTTACCTCGATCCCGCCATCCCGGTCGATCAGGCCATCTCGGCGCTGATCGTGGAAATGGAGCGTTCGTCGCGCGACCTGCAGTGCGAAGCCTCGCTGGTCTTTGTCCCATCCGAGCTGGCAAACCTCACCAACATCTGGCAGGCCTTGGGATATGAACCGCGCAAACTGGATACGCTGGTGGTGCAGGCCTGGCAGGAAGCCGCCGAAGAAACCAAATCCGCCAGCACCACATTGTTCTTTAAACAACTGCGCGTCGATCGGGTTTTACGCCCGATCTAATCCAACCTCGATGTACCGCGATTGTTCTGACAAAACCACTCTTGAAGGATGAATAGAAAATCAAGTGGCTGATCTGCTGAGCGAGATTATCTTCATATTTCAACGCCTGAACTGGTTGAGCATCATCGACCTGGCCCTGGTTACGCTGGTATTCTTTACCATCCTGATGGTATTGCGCGATACGCAGGCCAATGTGCTGATGCGCGGCGTTGTGTTGGTGGTCATTTTTCTGGTTGTGCTCACCAGCCTGGTCAACCTGCCCGCCTTTTCGTGGTTGATCAGCACCACGCTGCCGGCACTGCTGTTGGCCATCCCGGTCATCTTTGCGCCCGAGATCCGCCGCGGATTGGAACGCCTGGGACGCGCCGGTTACGGAAACCTGTTCAACCGGCGCGACGCAGCCTCCATTCTGGCCATGCAGCAGACCATCAAAGCCATCGTCACCGCCTGCGCCAGGCTATCGGCCCGCCAGCACGGCGCGTTGATCATTTTGCAACGCGCCGACAGCCTGCAGGAATACGTCCAGACCGGCGTGCAGCTAAATGCGAGCGTTACCCCTGAACTGCTGCTGCAAATTTTCTATCCCAATACGCCCCTCCACGATGACGCGGTGATCATCGCCGAGAACCGCATCATCGCGGCAGCCTGCGTGATGCCGCTTTCGTCGAGCGGCATTCTCAACCGCTCGCCCGAACGGCAAATGGGATTGCGCCACCGCGCCGCCCTGGGCAGTTCCGAAGCCTCCGACGCGATCTCGGTGGTCGTCTCCGAGCAAACCGGTGCAATTTCCATCGCCCACAGCGGCCGTATGATCCGTCGGTTGGACACCGAGCGGCTGGAAAACATTCTGCTGGCTTTCTTCCAGCCCGCTGAAAACGACTCGAGCGCCCATCTGGGCAGCCGCATCGCGCGCTGGTTGGAATCATTCCGGCGGCCGGAGGATTAAACGGTGACTGGGTTGCAACGCATCCTCAAGTACATTCCCACTTTCCTGACCGCTTTTGTGCTGGCCCTGGCCGTCTGGATCTCGGCGGTCACCTCCACCGATCCCACCGAAGAACGCCAGTTTTCGCAGCCCATTCCCATCGAAGTGATCGGCCTGGATCCCGGCCTGATGATCACCAATGACCCGCCCGCTCAACTGAACGTTGTTCTGAGCGCCCCGCGGTCGGTGTGGAATCAGCTTTCGGCCGACCCATCGGTCATCCGCGCCGTCGTCGATTTCTCCGGACTGGAGCCGGGCAACCATGCCGTCCAGGTACAGGTGAATATCAACCTGAGGCCGGTGCAAATCGTTTCCTACGCGCCGCGTTCGATCTCCGTCACGCTCGAGCGCCTCTCCACCCGCACCGTTCCCATCGATCTGGTGACCCGTGGCGAACCGGCGGTCGGCTATCAGGCCGGCACACCCACGCTCAGCCAGAGCAGCACAGTCGTGAGCGGGCCGGCTTCGATCGTGGAGCGCGTGCAGAAAGTGGAAGCGTTGCTAGACCTGACGCAGGTTTTTGAAACCGTCAACCGCACCCTCACCCTTCAGGCGGTGGATGCCAACAATGCTCCGGTGACCGGCCTGACCCTGACGCCCGACCGCGTGACCGTCACGCTGCCCATTAACCAGAAGGGCGGCTACCGCAACGTGGTGGTGAAGGTGGTCACCAGCGGCGAGGTGGCCAGCGGCTACCGCCTGACCAACATTTCGGTCTTCCCGCCCACCGTAACCGTCTTTTCCAGCGATTTGCAGGCCATTTCCAGCCTGCCCGGTTACGTCGAGACCACGCCGTTTGACCTGACGAACCTGAAGGATGACCTGGACATCTCTATGCCCTTGAACCTGCCGGAAGGCGTTTCGGTGGTCGGCGACCAGACGGTGCTGGTGCGCGTGGGCATTGCCGCCATTCAAAGCAGCCTGCCCCTGGCCAACCAGGAAATCACCGTTGTTGGGCTGGCCCCCAACCTGGCCGCCACGCTCTCACCCGATACCATCGATCTCATCCTTTCCGGC
>CALMIB010000339.1 GCA_937863945.1 uncultured Longilinea sp. | reverse complement strand
GGCTGTCCGAGGCGTCCGAAATGCGCGTCACCCGCCCCCAGGTCGTTCCGCCGTCGGAGGAAACCTGGTAAAACAGTATCGCTTCGCTGCTTCCGGATTGCTCCAGCCAGATGCGGTGCAATGCCCGATCACCATACGCCAGCATCCGGTTCTGCAACACGCGCTCCTTGGAGATGGTTTCGACGGCGCTCCACGTGGCGCCGCGGTCGGTGGAGTGAACGGAAAACAAACCGCTGGCCTGTCCGCCGTTGACCACGGGCTGCTGGCTGAAAAGCGCCCACAGGCTGCCGTCAGCCGCCACCGCCAGCGACGGGTCGGCCACGCGCTCCCAGTTGGCGGTCTGGCCATCGAAGGCCAGCACGGCGTTGCTCCAGGTTTTGCCCTGATCGCGCGACTGCACCAGATACACGCCGCGCCCCTCGTTGACCGGGATGACATAGATGACGTGAATCCAGCCGCCGCGGTCAATCACCACCGAGAGGTCGGTGGCCGAAATCGGGATGGTCGCGATCATGGCCGGTTTGGACCACTCCATAGCCGAATCGGCGGCCGAGGCGCGCGCCCAACTGGCAAAAATCTCGCCGCCCACGCTGTTCTTCCACACCGCCCACAGGCGGTTATCCGGCCCACTGGCCGCCGAGAGGTTGAGAACGTCATCCCCCTGCGTGCTTTCGCCGGGCAGGGCGGTGATATGCGGGGCGCGGAATATCTGCACCGGATCCGTCCAGCGGTTATTCTCCAGCGCGGAATAATAGACCACGCGGCTGGGCTCCACGGCCACCAGCGTGCCTTCCACGGCTTCCACGATCTCTTTCTGCACCCACAGGGCATGCAACCCCTGTCCACTGTCGCTGACAACCTGCAAATCGGTGATGTCGCCGGCCAACTTCTCCAGCTCGGGGGTGATCTTCCAACCGGGCTCGCCGGCAAACCAGGCGCTCACGTCCTGCAGCGAGCGTGTGGTCACCCAGGCGTCGCCGCCCAACCCGCGGTCATTGCCCACCACTGCCAGGCGGTTCTGCGGGTCCATGGCCCACCCGCCGGGCACAAAGGTCACGTTGTCCTGGGTTTCCGGATCGATGAACGAGGAAAGCTGCGCCTGCTGCTGAAAACCGGTCCATTCCGCGCCGTTCCAGGCATTCAGAAAGGTCAACCCGTTGGCAGAGGTCAGCAGGACGGAATAATCCTTGTAGCCGGACAAAAAATCGAACTGGTCGGCGCAGCCCGGATAGGGCGTGTAAATGCGCTGACCGGCGTTCCAGGTCTTGCCGCCGTCGGCCGAATCGCGGAAGTAGGTGAAGCAAACCGTGTCCGACTGCTTCACCTGCCAGGCGACCAGGGCCTGTGCCCCGCGCGCGCTGACGTGAATCTGGCCGGGCGATGACAGCCCGGCGCCGGGCAGCGGCGCATCGATCTCGCTGGCGCTTTCCCAGGTGTCGCCGCCGTCCGGCGAGCGGGCCACGAAAACGCGCTTGCGCGGCTGGTTATCGAAGGCAACGTAAACGGCCTTGCCCTCATCGGTCGAGGTCACTGCCAGATCGACCGAATTGTTCACCAGGGGCATATCCGACTCGGCGACCAGGTTGCGGAAATAGGGCGACTCGTACAGCAGGACGGGCGCGGTCCAATTGGCGCCCGAATTGAGCGAGCGCAGGTAGTACACGCCCGCAACCAGCCCGGAAACGTCGCCGGGCTGCACGTAGGCAACGTGAACGATGCCGTCCTCATCCACCACCACGTCATACGATGCCGAAGCGCGCGCCACCAGGCCGCCGTTGGACCACGACGCAAGGTCGCGCCCGTTGGAGGTGTTGGCGGAAGAATAGCGCAGGCCAGTACCGTCCTGCCAGAACAAAAAGACCCAGTTGTCCGCGCCGCTGATCAGTTTGGGCATCAGCAGCACCGGCAAATCGACGGACGTCAGATCCGAGGTGGGAATCGGGAAGCTGGCCCGACGCGGATCGCTCCAGCCGTCGGCGGTGCTGTGCGCGTAACGCATGCCGGTCAACCGGTCCAGCCAGAAAGCGTGCAGGGTGCCGCTGCTGTCGGCGGTGATCAAAGAAAGCACCGTCTGCCCGGATTTGGACAGATTCACCGGGTTTGACCACCCGCCGGGGCTGCTCTGCGCCTGAACCGGCGCCCAGGCGGCCCCGGCCAGGCTGGCAACCAGGCAGACGATGGATAGCAGTTTGATGATGCGATTCGCGTTTCGTAAATTCATGCCCCCCCGCTTTCCACTCGCCCCCGCCGGATTCACCCGGCCGGATCCAGGTTGATGGGATGCGCGCGCAGGTAATCGGTGGCGCGGCGTTTTCGTTCGATGTCGGCGATCACCCGTCCCACCTGGTCTTCCGAAAGGCCCAATGCAGCGGCGATCTCCTTGCGCGGCACGCCGCGCTCGTAGCCCAGCCACACCAGGTCGAGAATTTCAAACGGAATCCGGTAGAAGAATTCCTCCTGGGTGCTGCCGGCCGAATAGGTATCGGTGGTCGGCGGGCGCTGCTGAATCTCGACAGGCACGTCGAGGTAGCGCGCCAGTTGAAACACCTGGCTCTTGAAGAGATGCCCGATCGGGTTGATGTCCGCGCCGCCGTCGCCATATTTGACGAAAAAGCCCATGTCGCGCTCATTCTTGTTGGGCGTGCCAATGACGGCATAATTGCGCAGTTCGGCGTGGTAATACAGCATGGCCATGCGCGCGCGCTGCTTAAAGTTGGAGGCCGCCACGATCTGCGCGTATTCGCGCAGCGGCAGGCGCTGAGTCTGTTCGCTGCCGTCCGGCCGGATCACCGTTAGCGAGAAGATGTTCAGGCGGTCTTCTTCCAGCAGGTTGCCCGGCAGCGTGATCTTCGACTTCCAGTCAGGCTCAAACTCGGGGAACACGCGCTTGACGGCTTCGTCGCGGCGGCGGTAGCAGCCCGCCCCCTGCAGCGCAGGGGTGATATCTTCGGTCACAGTCATCACGTCGAAACGTCCGGCCAGCAGGTGCGCCAGCCCGGCGCTCTCCGGGCTGGATTCCTGCTCGGGCAGCAGGATGCCCACCACGCGCTGCGGGCCAAACGCGCGGGCGCACAGCGCCAGCACCACCGACGAGTCGATGCCGCCCGAAATGCCCACCACGGCGCCCTGGCGGTGCAGGCGGCGCAACACATTTTCCTGTAAAAACGCTACGATGCGGTCCACTTCGCTGGCGGCATCCAGTTCGAGTGAACGGCGGCTAAAGCCTGCTGACGTTTCGGTCATGACGGTGAACCCTCCGCGCTGCGGTGAATGACTTTGACCCGCTCGGCCGTGCCCAGGCCGGCCAGCCGGGTGGAAAAATTGCGGACAAATAGATCATATACCAGTTGGGTCGAAAGGATGCCGGCCACGGCCATATCATCCACTTCGCTCAGGGCGGCGCCGTTGGCGGCCTTGCGCGCCAGTTGCTGCACCGCCAGCGGGTTGAACAGGCCGCTTTCCTCCAGCGCATCAGCCGATAGCGCCCGTTGAATATAGCCGGGCGCGTCCGCGTTGAAGAAACTGCGGTGGATGGGAGCGCGGTAGGGCCGCTTGACCCGCCGCCAGATCTCTTCCGGCAGCAGCTCGCGGCCGAACTGGCGCAGCAGCCACTTCTCGGTCAGCCCGTACATCTTCCATTGCGCGGGCAGCCGGTTGCAGAACTCGACCACGCGGTAATCCAGGAACGGGAAGCGCCCCTCCACCGAGTGGCCCATGCCCATGCGGTCGCCCTGCGAAGAGAGCAGGTAGGGCGAAAGGAAGGTCACCATTTCCAGGTACTGCGCCTTGGCCAGCGGCGACCAGCGGTCAAAGCCCGCCGGCAGCGGCACGGCAGCGGCCTGCTCTTCCAGGCTGGCAGCCGGCAGCGGCTGCAAAAAGCGCAGCAGGCGCTGGCCGTTGCTCCAGCGGATGGCGTGCGAGTAAAACGGCCAATCGGTGCGGGTGATGTCCTTCTTGAAGAAAGCCTTGAGATAGGCCCGGCCCGGCGCGCTCATCCCGGCGATATCCGGGTACAGGCGGGTGAGCAGCCGCGGGCGCAATTCCGAATCGGGGTTGCGCGCCCAGAACCGCCGCACCAGCATTTCCTTGAAAATATCGTAGCCGCCCAGCAATTCATCGGCGCCCTCGCCGGTGATGACCACCTTCATGTTGTGCTCGCGCACCAGCCCGGAGAGCAGGAACATCGGTGCGGGCGCGGTGCGCAGCACGGGCGTTTCGGCATGCCAGATCACCTCGGGGAACACGCGCCCGATGTCTTCGTGCGTGGCATACACCACATGGTGGTTCGTCCCCAGCGTCTCGGCCATGCGCCGTTGAAAGCTGCTTTCGTCAAACTGCGGGTCGGAGAAGGCAATCGAGAAGGTTTCCAGGTGATTCTGGGTGTATTTGCGGATCACCGCCGTGGTCAGCGACGAATCCAGCCCGCCGGACAGGTACGCACCCACCGGCACATCCGCGCGCAGGCGGATGAGCGTGGAGTCGATCAGCAACTGCTTGAACTCTTCCAGCACCGGGCCCACCGGCTGGTCAGCGTCCATCTCCTGGCTCAGGTCCAGCGCCCAGTAGGGTGTCACCTCGGCCCGGCCGTCCTTCAACAGCAGGGAATGTGCCGGCGGCAGCGCATGGATGCCGCGGAAGATGGACGCGGGCGGTTGCACGCTCCACAAGGTGAACGCCTGCGCCAGCGCGGCCGGGTCAATTTCGGCTTTGAGGCCCGGGTAGGCCAGCATGGCTTTGACCTCCGAACCGAAGATGAACCGCCCGTCCTTTTGGGCGTAAAACAGCGGGCGGATGCCCATGCGGTCGCGCGCCAAAAACAGGCTGCGCTCGCGCTCATCCCAGATGGCGATGGCGAACTGGCCGTTCAACAGGTTGAGGCAGGCGGGCCCGTATTCTTCGTAAAGGTGCAGGATGATCTCGGTGTCAGTGTGCGTGGTGAGCCGATGACCCAGTGCTTCCACCTGGGGGCGCAACTCGACATAGTTGAAGACTTCGCCGTTATAGACGATCCACAGGCTCTGATCTTCATTCGAGATGGGCTGCTGCCCGCCGCTCAGGTCGAGGATGCTCAGGCGCGCGCTGCCCAGCCCCGCCCACGGGCTGGCGTAAATGCCAAATTCGTCCGGGCCGCGGTGGCGCAGCATGCCCAACATGCCGCGCAGCGTTTCCTCGCCGATCGGTTCAGGGCGCTCCAGGTTGACGATACCGGTAATCCCGCACATCGTGAAATCCTATGAATTGAAGAGATTCAGCAATGAATTATTTTGTCTCACCTAACCCCCTGCCAGTTTGCGCAGTTCGGTCTTGACGACTTTGCCGTTTGCATTCAGCGGCAGGGCATCAATAAAAGCCACATCACGCGGCACCATGTGGTGCGCCAGGCGCCGCCCGCAGTGCGCGATGATTTCCTCGCCGGTCAACGCAGAGCCGGCGTGCAGCACCACGAAGGCCTTGATCGCCTCGCCGCGCACCAGATCGGGTTCGCCGATCACCGCGGCAGCCACCACATCCTTCAGCTCCAGGATGACCGATTCGACCTGCTGGCTGGAAACGCGGAAACCGTAAGACTTGATAAAGTCGGCTTTGCGATCCACCACGTAAATAAAGCCGTCCTCATCCACCGTGGCCAGGTCGCCGGTCTTGAGCACGCCGTTGAGAAATTTACCCGCGTTGGCCTCAGGTTCATCCAGGTAGCCCGGCGAGATATTGTCGCCCGACGCGTAAATCTCGCCCACGTCGCCCGGTTTTACCGGGTTGCCGTCCTCGTCAAGCACGCGCAGGGTTACGCCGGGAATGCCTTTGCCGATCGAACCCAGCTTGGTCGCCAGCAGCTCGGGCGGCAGGTAGGAAAGCCGCGCGGTGGCCTCGGTTTGCCCGTACATGACAAAAACGCGTGCCTGCGGCACGGTCTTCACCAGTTCCTCGATCAGCACGCTTTGCAGCTTGCCGCCGGCCTGCTGCAGCTTGCGCAGTGACTTCAGCTCGCGGCGCGGGAAGCTGGAATTGCGCAGCAGCGTTTGATAGGTGGACGGCACGCCCGCGAAGCCGGTGCATTCGGCCGATTCCATCAGGTCGAGCACCAGTTCGGGATAGACAAAAGAATTGGCCACCGCCAGCGAACCGCCCACGCGCAGGTGGGTGTGCAGCAGCGAAGTGCCAAAGCAATAATAGAAGGGCAGCACCGCCATGATGCGGTCGGCCTCGGTCAGCTCCAGATATTCGATGATCGAATTGGTGTTGGCCTGAATGTTCCGGTGTGTCACCTGCACGGCCCGCGGCCGGGCGGTGGTGCCGGAGGTGAACATCAGCGCGGCCAGCCGGTTGAGGTCAAAGCCGTTTTCAACCGCCGGCCAATCGCTGGGACCGGGTTCCTCCAGGCAATCATCAAAGATGAGGGTCAGGTCGGCCGGCAATGCGGCGGCAAATTTGGCGTGCATGCGCCGCTCGACGAACATGGCCTTGTTATGGACAAAGTTTTGCAGGCCGGCCGCGTCTTCCGGGGTCATGGTTACGGCAAAAGGCACCGCCACGGCGCCGCGCTTTAACGTCGCCAGGTAGGCCGCC
Source organism: uncultured Longilinea sp. (assembly GCA_937863945.1). Lineage (GTDB taxonomy): Bacteria > Chloroflexota > Anaerolineae > Anaerolineales > Anaerolineaceae > Longilinea. The sequence continues at coordinate 4,491 of CALMIB010000339.1, read as the reverse complement.
ACCCAGAACAGCGAATTGCCCCCCAGGATGGCCACCCGGTCGCCTGCCGCCACGCCGGCGGTCGCCAGCTCGCCGTACAGGCGCCCGCAGGCCTGGCGCAAGTCGTGGTAGCTGTAGCGGAATTTGTCGCCGATCAAGACCGGATCGGCCGGTTTGCCAGATTCAAGCAGATAATCAGCCGTATTCATTTTTCCCTCCCCCGATGCCCGTCAAGCCCGCGATTAAACCGCCGCCAGTTCCTGTTTGCGCCGCACGAAGGCGGCCAGCCTGGCAATCGAGTCGAAATTGTCCGGCACGATTTCCGCATCCTCCACCTTGATGCCGAACTTTTGCTCGACGAACATGACCAGTTCGAGCACGTTCATCGAATCGACGATGCCGTTTTCCAGGAACGAAGTGTCGTCTGCGTATGGATATCCTTGACCGCTGAACAGGATATTGTCAGCAATGTATTTGCGCAGAAGTTCCTCTACAGAATTCATCGAAATCCCTCCCAGATAAATCTTTTTTACCGGTTCGTCCGGCTTGAACAGGTTCAAACCCCGCCCCAGCCTGACAGGGGCGGGGCGGGGAGCTTACGGATTGCTCGGATCAAGTGATTAATGGGCTGGCAATGCTTGTTGGCTGCAACGGACAGGCCAAAGCGGCTTACTTCTCGCCAACCTGCCAGACCAGGTGCTGAACACCGACACTCAGAGCGTTGGTAAAGGTGGAAGGATCGGAGAACAGCATCTTCAGGTAGGTCATCGCCGGGCCGGGCCGCAGCGCCCACTCGCGCCAGGCGCGCTTCTGCCAGTACATCAGCCGCTCGGCGGGCAGGTCGGGGTAATCCAGCACGGTTTCCTTGTCCATGTCCACCTGTTCCCAGCGCGTGCCCTTGCGGAACCAGTTGTTTTCCACCACTTCGAAGAAGAAGGGCGTGCCAGGGTACGGCGCGGCGATGTGGAACAGGGCGATATCCAGCGGCAGGCTTTTGGCGAAATCGATTGTCTGGCGAATGGTCGCTTCGGTTTCGCCGGGCAGGCCAATGATGAAGTAACCCCAGTTGTTGATGCCGGCCTTCTTGGAAAGCGCCAGCGAATGCCTGGCCCGTTCGGGGTAGGTGCCTTTGCGGGCATGTTTGAGGATTTGCTCGTTGCCGCTTTCGATGCCCCAGGAGATGAACCAGCAGCCGGCCTTCGCCATCAGGGTGAGCATTTCCTCATCCACGTAATCCACGCGGCTGTTGCAGGTCCACTTGATCTTCAGCCCCTGGCTGATGATCAGATTGCACAGCTCCACCACATGCTCGCGGCTGACGGTGAACAGATCGGCATACATGTGGATATTGTGGACCCCCAGTTTATTCAAAACCCACAGCTCTTCCACGATCTTCTGCGGCGAGCGCAGGCGCACGGTGTACTGATACGAAACGTGCTTGATGCAGTAGGTGCAGCCGGCGGTGCAGCCGCGCCCGGTGACAATAAACGTAAACGGGCCTTTCATCATGGGCATCTTGTAGCTTTGCAGCGGCAACAGTTCATGCGCCGGGATGGGCAGATCGTCCAGGTCGGCAATAAACGGCCGCGGGATGTTCTTGACAATCTGACTGCCATCGCGCCACACAATCCCGCGCACGCCGTGCAAATCCACCTTGCCGTCTGCCAGCGAGGGCCTGTAGCCCATTTCCTTGTCGAACATGCGCTGGATTTCCGGCGGGCGCTGATCGGTCTTGCCCTCCAGGTGGTCAAGCAGATCGCGGATGGTCAAATCTGGCTCACCGTAAAGAACAAAATCGAGCGTCGAAAAAGCCTTCATTGTTTCAACCGGGATGGGGGTGACGTGAGTGCCGAACGCCATGGTCGTCGCGCCGCGGTTTTTGGCCAGGAAGGTGCCGTACATGTCATTTTCCAGCGTGGGCGCGGTCACCTGCGTGAGATAATATTTCGGCTGGTATTTTTCCAACAGGGTGACGAATTCCTTCCACCCAATTTTTGAGCCGATGCAATCCAAAACTTTGACCGTATATTGGTCGCGTAATATCGCGGCCATTTGCGCCAGCGATACCTGCGGCCAGACCATGTTCTCGCGCGAGCGGCGGCCCACGCGGTGCTGCGAGCGAATCCAGATGCCGCCGTCCGGCGAAGGTGGGTTGACCAAAAGGATATCCACCGCATCGGGCGAACGCTGCTCGCCGGCAATTCCATCCCGTACCATTGGGTCAGCATCCGGAAAATTAGCTTCGCGCAATTTGGCAATCCGGCGCGTACCCAGGTTTTGAAAATCCTTTGAGACTTCGATCGGTTCTTCCATTTTCAAACCTCCACAAACCGAAACTACGAATAAACGGGGGTTATTCCGCCTGCATGTCCGCGCGCGTCAGAGCGTCGCGCTGACTCAAGTCCTCCAGCACGCGGATCAGCAGCCAGTAGATGATGAGTTGTACGCCAACCAGGCTGGATAGCGCCCCACCCAGCAAATATAACCACAGGCGGGCAATCTCCCATCCGTTCAGGCTCAAGATCAGGCTGACAATGGCTACCGCCAGCCCGGCCAGAAACGCAACCGCGCCCAGCCAGCCAAATTGCAATTCAAGCGGCTTTTTGAAAACCGGCTTGCCGAACAGGCCCTGGCGGATGGGTTCTTTGTAAAACAAGGATACCAGATAATTAAACGTGGCGCCAAGTGCAAACACGCTGATGCCCGTCACCCCCAAAACCAGCGCGGTGAAGAGCGCAAAGACGCCCCAGGCCGATAGCGAGGTGACCCCGCTCAAACGGGCGATCACCAACCCCAGCCCCACCAGCACAGCAATTCCCACGCCAATCAAGCCCAAAATACCCAGCACGCGCACCGGGTTGTACGACAGCACCGTCCAGATCATCGAGGTCAGGAAGATGCGCCCGTCGCGCACCACGCTCAACTTGGAACGGCCCACGCGCTCGCTGTAGGGAATGGGCACTTCCACCATTTTGACGCCCTCGTGCACCGCGCGCGTGCTCATCACCGGCGTCAGGTTCAAACCGTCCGGCAACGGCGAGATGCGCGCCAGGGTTTCTTTCCTGAACACGCGCATGCCACTGGCGCTGTCGGTCACCCGCTGCCAGCCCAGCACGGAAAGCAGCGTGGCAAAGATAAAATTGCCCAACCGCCGTGTGGCCGGCATCTGGCTTTCGGCCCCCGCCATGCGCGACCCAATCACCAGGTCGGCTCCATTGAGCGCTTCGCGGCACAATTGCGGGAAGTATTCCGGCGGATAGGTGCCGTCAGCATCCAAAAAACCGACCAACTCGCCCCTGGCCTGGGCGAAACCGGTTTTCAGCGCCGCGCCGTAACCGCGGTTTTTGGGGTGTGAAATGATGCGCACGCACGCGTGCCGCCCGGCCACCTCACCGGCCATCTCCGCGGTGCGGTCGCGCGAGCCATCATTCACCACCAGCAGTTCCAAATCCTCCACGCCGGCCTTTTTCAGACCTTCGCGGATGGTCAGAACGCGCTCCATAATTTCTACAATACCGTTTTCCTCGTTATATGCCGGGATGACGATTGAAAGCATAGTCATGGCGGGTCTCCTACAGGAAATAAATGCTGCGATCTTTGGCATTGACAGGCTGGCTGCCGTCAATTGGTTTAATCACGCGCGCCGGAACGCCGGCGACGACTGTGTGGGCGGGCACGTCCTGAGTCACCACCGCGCCGGCGGCCACCACGGCACCCTTGCCCACGCGCACGCCGTCGGTGATCACCGCCCCCGCGCCCAGCCAGACGTCATCCTCGATGACAATGCCCTGGGCGGTGATGCCCTGCTCGATGAACGGCCGGTTGGGGTCGTCGAAGATGTGATTGACGGCCAGCAGTTGAGTGAAGGGAGAGGTGTACACACGGTCGCCGATGGTTACCCCACCCTGGCCGCGGATGACCGAATACTCGCCCACCAGGCTGTCGCGGCCGATGCGAATACCCGATTGCGGCATACCGCGGAAGTTATACACGTGCAGTACCGCGCCGTGCATCACGATGGTGTTCTCGCCGATCTCGATCCCGGCCGGGCAGGCATGCAAATAGCTGCCCTGGTCCAGGTAAACGCCGTTGTGCAGGCGGATATTGCTGGCAAAGCGCAACCGCACGCCGCTTTCAATGGCTGCCCACCCGTTCATCTTCAGGATGAGCCGGTAGAAAATGGCGCGCAACCCAATGCCCACCACCGTCGGAATCCACCCGAACAGGAAGTAAAGCAGTTGCTCCAGCAGGTAGCGTCCCAGGCCGTCGGCCTGGCGCTGCACATACAGGCCCAGGCCCGGGGCCTTGCGGGAAGCGGTTGGATTTGCGGTTGCCGTGGAAGAAGGATCCAAATCAACTCCCTTGATTCCTGGCCGGGGCAAGCTCCGCCGTCACGACATGAAAAAAATGCCGTGCGCCGCGTTTCCCCGATAACCCTGACGGCCGGTCGCGCGTTGCCGGGCGCGCGAGACCTCAGAATTGGAAGGCGGTCTGGCTGCCGGGCGCAACCAG
>CALMIB010000338.1 GCA_937863945.1 uncultured Longilinea sp. | reverse complement strand
AAGTTTCTTCTGGAAAGCTGCCCTCGCGGATGGTGACATGCGCGCCGATGTCAATGATCTCGCGATTTTTCACGCTTTGGTCGATGATAACCACGTTGCGCAGGATCTGCTCAAGCTCCAGAATGCGGCCTTCCAAGAAGCCCTGTTCTTCTTTCGCCTGAATGTAATCCGCGTTTTCCGAGAGGTCGCCCATTTGAATGGCCGCGCGCAACCGAACCGAGAGGTTCTCCCGCGCCGGGCCTTTTAAGTTTTCAAGTTCGGCCTTGATGTTGTCAAAGCCTTCCTGGGTTAAGTAAGATACATCAGCCATATATCCACCGTTCTAAAAAAGGTCAGAGCAGGATAATAACATTAAGGACGCGATCTTGCCAGTCCTGCGAATGCCATTTTACGCGCTGTTTATGGAAGTATGAGTGGATCGAAGAGTTTCTGGTGTTCTTCCACGGCATAACGATCGGTCATGCCGGCAATGTAGTCGCAAATGGTGCGCTCCAGGCCGCGATCCTCGATCTGAGTCTGGATGTGGGCCGGGAGCGTGTTGGGCTGGGCGCGGTAGGCGGTGAAAATTTCGCTCAGAATGCGTTCGGCTTTGACCGCCATGCGCACCACGCGGTATTGCCGGTATAAATTGGCATACAGGAAATCTTTGAGCTGGCGGTTGCGCTGGCGCATTTCGTCGCTGAACCCGACAACGTTATAGGAAAGGCGCTGCAAATCCTCGGCAGAACGCGCGCTGGATTCTCGCAGGCGCCGGTCGGTGCTGGTGACCTGGTCGCTGACCTGAATGCCGATCAACTCGCGGATAATGCGGTGCCGGTGAAGGTCAGCCAGTTCGCCTCCACGCCACCCGACCAGGTCGGCGACGATTTCCCACAGTTCCATGCCGCTCAGCATGGCCGGGGTGATCATGCCGGAGCGCAAACCGTCGTCCAGATCGTGGGCGGTGTAGGCCAACTCGTCGGCCACATTGGCAATCTGGGCTTCCAGGTGGCCGCGCAGATCCGGGTTGAAATCACGGGCATCGGCGATGTCATACTCGGTTTCATGCTTGACGATGCCCTCCAGCACTTCCCAGGTCAGGTTGAGGCCGGGAAAATCAGGATAGCGGTTTTCAAGGAAGGTGACGATGCGGAAGGATTGCTTGTTGTGGTCGAAACCCCCGTGGTCTTTCATCAAACGCGCCAGAACCGTTTCGCCGGAGTGGCCAAACGGCGGGTGGCCGAGGTCGTGCGCCAGGCAAATGGTTTCGACCAGGTCTTCGTTCGCGCCCAGCGCGCGGGCAATGGTGCGCCCGATCTGGGTCACTTCCAGGGTGTGGGTGAGACGGGTGCGGTAATAATCGCCTTCATAGTTGATGAATACCTGGGTTTTGTACTCCAGGCGGCGGAAAGCTGTGGTGTGCAGGATGCGATCGCGGTCGCGTTGAAAGGCGGTGCGGTAATCGGGCTCATGGTCCGGGAATTGCCGTCCCTTGCTCTGTTTGCTGTGCAGGGCATAGGGGGCCAGACTTCGATCCTCGTTGGCTTCCAGTAAATCGCGCGTGTACAACATGAACATCCACCTCCCAATCGATTATGCAGAAAGCAGGGTGCCGAGTTCAGCACCCAACAACGCCTGTTCCAGGTTGCCCGGTTTTTCACCGGAGAAAATGCGAATATCCAATCCGGGGTTTTCGCGGATGACGTCCAGCATGCGGGTCACTTTGTGGACCATCCCGCCGGTGACGTCCACCCCGGCGGATGCGCCCAGTGAGGTTTCAACATTCGCATAGTCATCCAGGTGAACGTGATCCAACAGCCGTGTGCAGGCCGGGAAATCCTCCCAGACGCCCGGCTCGATACCTGCCAACAAAATGCGCCGCGGTTTGAGGCGCGAAGCCAGGTAAAAAAACTGGTCTTCAGTGGAAAGGATCGTCCCGCCCAGGATGGAGTCAAACACAACATCTCCCTGGATCACAGGAATGAGATGGTGAGCGAGGGCTTTTTGAATCGTTTCCGTTTCCCAGTGTAACACGCTGCGGCGGGCGGTGGTGACAATGGCCGAGGCCGGAAAGGCCATGACCGGCAGGCCGGCAAGCGCCAGCGCATCCAGGACCAACTGGTTCAATTCGCGGGCATCTTTCCAGACGCGCGCAAAGCCCAGCCATTCATCCGGCGTCCGCACGCCATCATAGGTGCCGTATTGTTTGGCAGCGAAGTGCCCAAACGAGCCTGAACCGTGCCCCACCACCAGGCGTAAACCGGGGTTCTTTGCCAGTGCGGCGGCGATTTCATCCGCCATTCGGGATAAGACGTCCTGCCGGGCCGTGCGTGCGGCGAGCTTGTTGGTGATTAATGAACCGCCCAGCTTGAGAAAGAGCAAATCCTGGTTCATCATTTCATAATCCTATCCCTTGCATTTGGCGTTTACAGTGGTTACCCAGGTGCGCACCGCTCCGGCAGACCGGAGGGCTTTTTCAACCGCGCCGGCTGAGGGTTCGGTCACCAGCGCAATCATGTTCCCACCGCGGCCGCCGCCGGAGAGCTTCGCGCCCAACGCGCCGGCCGCCAGGGCGGCATCCACCAGCCGGTCCAATTCCGGCGATGAGATGGTCAGGCTGCGCAACAGCGCATGATTGCGATTCATCAACCTACCCAGTTCATCCACCTGGCCGGCCTGGATCAGTGTGCGCGCCTGCCGGGCCAGCTCTCCCATGCTTTGGAAAGCGGCCTGGGTCTGTTCGTTCTGGGCTTCATGCAAACGGCGCACATCCGCCACGACGGCTCCCGTGGAGCTTTGCACCCCCGAGTCGCCGATCACGAGGGTCAATGGTTGCGCTGGCTCCAGCGGCTCGAAGGGTTGCCCGCGCACAAAGTACACCGGCCGGCCATAGGTGATGACGGTGTTGTCGATGCCGGATGGGTTGCCGTGATGGCGACATTCCACCTGGTAGGCCAGGTCGGAAACAACCGCCTGGCTCAATCGTTGACCGATAAAAGCAGCCAGGGCGCGGATCAGCGCGATGGAGGTGGCCGCGCTTGAACCGAAGCCGGCTGCGACCGGGATGGTGGAGGTGAGGCGAATTTCCATCGCCGGCAGGCGCGGGATGTTGAGCTGTGAAGCGGTCAATGTGATGGCCAGTACGAGCGGATCGTCGGCCGGCAAATCCGCGAGGAGTGTATCCAGGCCGACATCTGGTGCCATCAGGTGCACGGCTCCGGCCGGGCTGCGCGGCGCGGCGGTGACCACCGCGCGCGCCTGCACAATATTAACCGGAACGGCAATCGCCGGCTGCCCGTAAACCACGGCGTGCTCGCCAAACAGGATGATTTTGCCCGAAGCCGTTGCGGAAAAAGCCGTCATGGAAGTAATTTATGGGTTGAGGAAATAGAAAATCACCACGACCGAAATTGCCCACAGCAGGACGACAACCTGGATGGGGCGGTCCGAAAGCAGGATTTCTTCCGGCGCGCCGCCTTCTTTTTTCACCTGCAACAGCCAGAGGTAGCGGAAAATCCCGTACAGCACGAACGGAATGGTCAGCATCATGGCGTGGTTGGAGGGCAAATTGGGCGCCGAGAAAGTGTACAGGCTGTAGGCGATGAGGGTGGTGCTGGAAACGATGGTGATCATTTGATCCAGGAAGGGCAGGGTGTAACCATCCAGCACTTTGCGATGATTGTTGGCGTTTTGCTCCAACAGCATCATCTCGGCGCGGCGCTTTCCAAACCCGATGAACAACGCGCCCAACGTGGTGACCACGTACAACCAGGGTGAAAAGCGTTCCACTTCGATGAGCGAAACGCCGGCAGCCACCCTGAGCACAAACCCGGCCGCGATGATGAGCACATCCACCAACAGCAAGTTCTTCAGGCCCATCGAATATGCCAGGTTGAAGGCAAAGTAAATCGCAGCGATGATGAAAAATTGCCGGGAAAGGAAAAATGCCAGCGTGAAAGTGGTGATGAGCAGAACCACAACCGTTCCAATCGCGACCGGCACCGGCAATTTGCCTGAAGCAATCGGGCGGTTGCGTTTGACGGGATGCTGCCGGTCGGCTTCGACGTCGCGGATGTCGTTTATAATATAAACGCTGCTGGAGAGCAGGCAAAATAAAAGCATGCCTCCCACCGAGCGCAAGACCGAGTCAAGCGTAAATAACTGCCGGTCAAAGACCAGGGCGGCAAGGACGAAAACATTTTTGGTCCACTGCCGTGGACGCATGGTCTTTAAGATGGCTTTAAGCATAGCCTTTATGATATCACATCTCACCGGATGATTTTTCTGATGGGAACAAGCAGAATTCTGCCATGCCGAATCTTCATAAAACCCGACTCGATATCCTGCTGACCGAACGAGGCCTGGCGGAGAGCCGCAGTCAGGCGCAACGCCTGGTGATGGCCGGTCAGGTGCGCGTGAACGGACAGGTAGCCAGCAAGCCGTCGGATCAAGTGCTGGAATCCGCCGAGCTTCAAGTGGAGCACGGCCAACGCTTTGTATCCCGCGGCGGTGAGAAGCTGGAAGGCGCGCTGCAGGCCTTCGGCCTGACGCAGTTGGACGGCTGTATCTGCGCCGACCTGGGAGCCTCCACGGGCGGCTTCACGGATTGCCTGCTGCAGCACGGCGCAGCCCGTGTGTACGCGGTGGATGTGGGTTATGGGATCTTGCACTGGAAGCTGCGCAACGACCCCCGCGTGACGGTGATGGAGCGAATCAATGCACGCTACGTGGCGAGTTTCCCGGAGCCGGTATCGCTGGTGACGATCGATGCATCGTTTATCTCGTTGAAGATTCTCCTGCCCACGGTCAAATCCTGGTGGGCCGAAACCACCGGACAGGTGGTGGCATTGATCAAGCCGCAGTTTGAGGCCGGACGCGAGGAAGTCGCCCACGGCGACGGCGTGGTGCGCGATCCGGCTATTCATCGCAAGGTGCTTGCAGACGTATTGGGCTTTGCCGCGGCCGAAGGATTTGCCGTGAGCGGGCTGGTGCGCTCAGGGTTGTTGGGCCCAAAAGGGAACACGGAATTCCTGGCATGGCTGAAATTTCCCGGAGAGTCCGCTGTAGATGTTGAAAAATTAATCGACCAGGCCGTGCTTTCGCCGCTGCCGAACGCCGGCAGCGGGCAACCCGTGGAAGCCGTGGAATGAGGTTTTGATGAAGGGCGGCAATTTGGGGTATACTAAGCCCCGGCTATGAATACGGACCACATCCGCAATTTTTGCATCATTGCGCACATCGATCACGGCAAGTCAACGCTTGCTGACCGATTGTTGCAGAAAACCGGCACGATCAGCGACCGTGACATGGTCGAGCAGGTGCTGGATTCAATGGACCTGGAGCGCGAAAAAGGCGTGACGATCAAGGCCTCGGCGGTGCGCATGAACTACACCGCGCAGGACGGCGGCACGTATGAGCTCAACCTGATCGATACGCCCGGGCACGTTGACTTTAATTATGAAGTCAGCCGCGCGTTGGAAGCCTGTGAGGGCGCAGTGCTGGTGGTGGATGCCACGCAGGGAATCGAGGCGCAGACGCTGGCCAACCTGTACCTGGCGCTGGAGAGCGATCTGGAGATCATTCCGGTAATCAACAAAATCGATCTTCCCTCGGCGCAGCCGGATGTGGTGGCCGAAGAGATGGAGAATCTGCTGGGCATTCCGGCGGAAGATATCCCGCGCATTTCCGCCAAAGAAGGCATCAACATCGACCAGGTGCTGGAATCCGTGGTCAAGCGCGTGCCGCCGCCCAGAGGCAACGATGACGCCGCGCTGCGCGCCCTGATTTTTGACTCGCATTATGATCCGTACAAGGGCGTGGTAGCGTATATCCGCGTGGTCGAGGGGCATTTGCGCAACACCGATTCGCTGCGGCTGATGGCCACCAATGCCGACGTCCGCCCGGTGGAAATTGGCATTTTCGCGCCGTCCATGCGCCCGGTGGAGGTGTTGAACTCGGGCGACGTGGGCTATGTGGCCACCGGTTTGAAGACGGTCTCGGAATGCCGCGTTGGCGACACGATCACGCTGACGGCACATCAGGCGGCCGAACCGTTGCCGGGGTATCTGCATCCCAAGCCGATGGTCTTCGCCGGCATTTACCCGGTGGACGGCGACGATTACCCCGATTTGAAAGAAGCGCTGGAAAAACTGCAATTAAATGACGCCTCGTTGACCTACCAGCCGGAAAAGTCGCAGGCGCTTAATTTCGGCTTCCGGTGCGGGTTCCTGGGGCTGTTCCACATGGAGATCATCCAGGAACGATTGGAGCGAGAATACGACCTGGATATCGTCGTCACCGCGCCGTCGGTCGAGTACCAGGTGTTCCTGTTGGACGGCACGCAGATCGTCATCGATTCGCCGGTGCAATTGCCCGAAGAAGGCTCAATCGCGGAAATCCGCGAACCCTGGATGGGCCTGGATATCTTCTCGCCGACTGAATTCTTCGGCACCATCATGGACCTGGCCAATAAACGCAGGGCGGTATTCAAAGAGCAGGATCACCCTGCGCCAAACCGGGTGCATTTGACCTTTGAAATTCCTTTGTCCGAATTGATCGTTGATTTCTTTGACGATCTCAAATCGCGCACGCGCGGTTATGCCTCCATGGATTATCACTTTGCCGGATACCGGCCCGGGAACCTGGTCAAGCTGGAAGTGCTGGTGGGCGGCGAAGTGGTAGATGCGCTGGCAGCTATCGTGCATAAGGAAGACGCCTACCACAAGGGACAGCGGCTGGTGACCAAATTAAAGGAAATCATCCCGCGGCAGCTCTTCGACGTTGCGGTGCAGGCCTCGGCCGATGGCCGGGTCATCTCGCGCGCCAACGTGAAAGCGCTGCGCAAGGATGTTCTGGCTAAATGCTACGGCGGTGACATCAGCCGCAAGAAAAAACTGCTCGAGAAGCAGAAAAAAGGCAAGCGCCGGATGAAGATGGTGGGGAATGTTGAAATACCCCAGGAAGCATTCATGGCCGTGCTGCGATTGGGAGACGAATGACACAGGAAACTAAATCCGCCCGACGCCGTGAATGGCTGCGCTGGCTGCCCGGTATTGGCATCAGCCTGGTGGCCCTGTTTGTGGTTTTCCGCCTGGTCCGTTGGGAGGGTCTTTCTACGGCCTTCACCACCATCCAATGGGAATATATCTGGCTGTCAGGCCTGTTCACGGTGGCCTTTTTGCTGGTGCGCGCGGCTGCCTGGCGAACGCTGATGGAAAACAACCCCAGTTTTAAGGACACCTTTTTTGTTGTCAACGAAGGCTACCTGCTCAACAACCTGTTCCCGCTGCGCGCCGGAGAAATCGGCCGCGCGGTGATTATGGGACAGCAAACCGGTTGGGGGCCTTTTCATGTGCTTTCCACCATCGTCATCGAACGAGTCTTTGACATGCTAATGGCAGCCGGGATGCTGCTTGCCACGCTGCCGCTGGTATTGGGGGCGGTTTCGTGGGGGCTTCCGGTGGCAATCATCACGCTGATTGTGATGGGCGGCGGCCTGGTGGTGATGTTTCTCATGGCGCGCAACCGCGATTTTGTGGAGCGATTGGCCGCCCGCCTGGGCGAGCGCTGGCCGTTTGTGAAAACCCGCGTTGTGCCGCAGGTGGAAAAGATGCTGGACGGGTTGAGCGCGCTTTCCAACCCCAGGCAGTTCCTGACCGCGTTGGGGCTGATCATGCTGTGCTGGTTTATCGCCGTTTTTCAATATTATGTGGTGATGATCCCGATTGCCCCGGGTTCGCCGCTGTGGTACGGCGCGTTCATCGTGACCGTGCTGGCGCTGGGCGTTGCCATCCCCTCCGCGCCGGCGGCGCTGGGGGTCTTTGAGGCTTCCATCGTTGGCGCGATGGCGATTTTGGGCTTTGACAACGCCACCGCGCTGGCGATTGGCATCAGCCTGCATTTTATGCAATTCGTGATCACTGGCATTTTTGGAATCATCGGTCTTGTCATTCAACGGCGCTCACTCGGGTCGTTATTCTCTGAGACCCGTCTGCAAAAAGAAGCACAATAAGCGCACAAAATTCTCTGGAGGCGTGAATGTCCCGGAACATGCTCATCACCGGCGGCGCCGGATTTATCGGTTCCAACTACGCAGCCCGCTGCATCGCCCGCGGGGATACCGTTACCATTTTTGACAACCTGTCTCGCTCCGGCGCTGCCGCTAACCTGCAATGGCTGAAATCAAGCTATGGGCCGGATTCCTTTACCCTGGAGGTTGGGGATGTCCGCCAGGCGGACGCCATCCGGGAAGCTGCCGCGGGCGCGGATGTGATCGTTCATCTGGCCGGGCAGGTGGCCGTGACCACCTCGGTGACCGATCCACGCGAGGATTTTGAGATCAATGCACTGGGAACCTTCAATGTTTTAGAAGCCGCGCGGGCCTCGGGCCGCAACCCGGCCGTGCTGTACGCATCGACGAACAAGGTGTACGGCGGCATGGAGGACGTGCGGGTTGAGGAAACACCCACGCAATACCGCTACGCCGATTTCCCACTCGGCATCCCCGAAACACAGCCGCTCGACTTCCACTCTCCTTATGGATGCTCAAAGGGCAGCGGCGACCAGTATGTGCGCGACTACCACCGCATATACGGGCTGCCGACCGTGGTGCTCCGCCAGAGTTGCATTTACGGCACGCGCCAGTTCGGCGTGGAAGATCAAGGCTGGGTGGCCTGGTTTGTCATCGCGGCCGTCACCGGCCGGCCGATCAAGATTTACGGGGATGGAAAACAGGTACGCGACGTGTTGTTCGTGGAGGATCTGTTGAATGCCTACGACCTGGCGCTGGCCAACCTGGCCGTTTCCGCCGGGCAGGTTTACAACGTCGGCGGCGGGCCGACCAACACCATGTCGATCTGGATGGATTTTGAACCTATTCTTGAGAAGCTGCTTGGACGACCTGTACCCACTTCCCGGGGCGACTGGCGGCCTGGCGACCAGCGTATTTACGTTTCCGACATCCGCAAGGCACAGCAGGAATTGGGCTGGGCGCCGCGGGTTGGCGTGGCGGATGGCGTGGAACGCCTGTACCGCTGGGTGCTGGAGAACCGCACACTCTTTTAGCGGAATGCCCCGTCTATGAAGATTCTGGTTGTCCTCACGTATTACCGCCCGCACACCAGCGGTCTGACGATCTATGCCGAACGGCTATGCCGCGCCTGGGCGCAACGCGGCCACCAGGTCACCGTGCTGACCTCGCAATTCGACCCGGCGCTCCCCTTGGAGGAATCGCAGCACGGCGTTCATATCGTGCGCGTGCCGGTGCTGTTCCGGCTGAGCAAGGGCGTGATCATGCCGAAGTTTGGCCTCACCGCCAACCGGTTGACTCGCTGGGCAGACGTGATCCAGTTGCACCTGCCGCAATTCGACGCTGCCGGCGTGGCATTGCGTGGACGTCTGCTGCGCAAGCCCACCGTAATCACCTATCACTGCGATTTGCGCATGCCGCCGGGATTTTTGGCGCAGGCAGCCAACCAGGCCGTGTTGTTGATGAACAACCTGGCCGGCCTCTTCACGCACCGCATGGTGACCTACACGCGCGACTATGCCGAAAACTCGGCATACCTGACCCGTTATATGGGCAAGTTGCACGTCATCCCGCCGCCGGTTGTGCTCCCGCAAGTGCCGCCAGAAGCCGTGCAGAAGTTCGCCGAGGTGAACAATCCGCAGCGCCGCCGCCCGGTGATTGGCATGGCTGCCCGTTTCGCCACGGAAAAGGGGGTTGAAGTGCTGCTGGACGCCCTGCCGGCCATCCTGCAGCGCTACCCGGACGCTCAGGTGCAATTCGCCGGGCCGTACCAAAACATCATCGGCGAAGAGCAATATTTCGCCAGGCTCTCCTTGAGCATTGAAAAATATATCGCTTCGGGCAACTGGAGGTTTGTGGGCTCGCTTTCGCCGGAGCAAATGGCAGCTTATTATCCCAATTTGGATGTGCTGGTGCTGCCCAGCCTGAATTCAACCGAAGCGTTTGGCCTGGTGCAGATCGAAGCCATGCTCAACGGCGTTCCCAGCGTGGCCTCGAACCTGCCCGGCGTGCGCCAGCCGGTGAAAATTCACGGTATGGGGCAAATCGCGCCAATTGGCGACAGCCGGGGCCTGGCGGAGGCGGTTTTGGAAGTGCTGGATCATCCTGAAAAGTATCAAGCGGACACCGCTGAAATTGCCCGCCGCTACGATCCGGACACCATCGCGGCTGAGTACGAAAAACTATTTGACGAGATGCAGCGCGAGCTGCAACACTAACCCGCAACCCGGAGGTCATTCGTTGCCATCATCCACTCAAAAGAAAGACTTCCTATGGCTGCAACTGCGCGACCTGCCCTACTTCCGCGGCGTGTTGCGCGCGGTTGAATCGCGCTTTTACCAGGATATCGAACTGCCGCGGCCGGTTCTCGACCTGGGTTGCGGTGACGGCCATTTTGTGACCGTCACCTTTGACACACCGATCGACTTCGGCATTGATCCGTGGACCGGCCCGGTACACCAGGCCATCGGCCGCGGCGGTTACCGCACGGTGGTGCAGGGGGCCGGGGATGAGATTCCCGTGCCGGATGGCAGTTACGCCAGCGTGATGAGCAATTCGGTTTTGGAACACATCCCGGACCTCGACCCGGTGATCCGGGAAGTGGCGCGCGTGTTACAGCCGGACGGCATGTTTGTGTTTTGCGTTCCGAATCACAATTTTTTGGACAACCTATCTATATCAAGTTTCTTTGACCGCGTCGGTTTGAAATTCCTGGGCAATGCCTACCGCTCCTTTTTCAACCGCATCAGCCGGCACCATCATTGTGACAGCCCGGAGGTTTGGGAAGAACGGTTGGCAAAAGCCGGATTCCGCATCGAGCGCTGGTGGCATTACTTCTCGCCAAAATCGCTGCACGTGCTGGAGTGGGGGCATTACTTTGGCCTGCCCTCATTGATTATCCACGTGTTCACGCGGCAGTGGATCCTGGTGCGGCAGCCGTGGAACCTGGCGCTGGCCAAAGCCATCTGCCAACCGGCATACGATGAAGCTGACAACCAGCCCAAAGGGTCGTATACTTTTTATATTGCCCGAAAGGTGGATGATTGATGGACCCGGAAAAGCCCGAACCCAGCGTTCTCGATTACCTTAAGGCCAGGTTGACCCCCTGGAAAGGCCCCGCGCCTGAAATTCCGCCGCTGCCCGCGGATGGAACTGCCCCCACTCCACCGCTGCCCACCGGCGATGTGGTTGAAACGGTGACACGGAAGGCGCCGGCAGGGCCATGGATGGACCGGATTGGCGCGCTCAGCCTGCTGGGAGTGATCGGGTTTGCTCTGACCGCTCAGATCATGATTGAACCGGTGCGGCGTAACTGGAAAGCTGCGCTGGCCCTTTACGCGGTCGCCCTGGCCCTGTTATTGTTCTTCCTGTGGAAGCGCACCTGGCAATTGCCCGAACTCCCACAGGTTAACGAAAAAGGGTATTCCTTCAAAGTTCGTCGCGCGCCGCTTTACATCGGCCTGTTTCTGATTCTGGCTACCTTCCTCCTCTTCACCGGTGGACTTTACAATTTCTTTAATCTATCAGGATGGTTGCTTACTTTTGTGGCGCTGGCAGTGGCTTTTTGGCTGCCGGATGAAACCAGGTTTTCACTCTGGCATCGATTGCGGGCCTGGATTCACCATCCAGAATGGAATCTATCCATCAAGCCCTGGCATGTTCTTGTTCTGGCGGTCGTGATTCTGACCATCTTCTTCCGCTTCTACCGCCTCGACGAAGTGCCCGGCGAAATGTTCAGCGACCACGCCGAAAAGCTGCTGGATGTTTCGGATCTGATGAACGGCCAGTACAAGGTCTTTTTCGAGCGCAACACCGGCCGTGAGGATTTTCAGTTCTACCTGACGGCAGCCGTGGCGAACCGGTTTGGCACCGGACGGACCTTCCTGAGCCTCAAGCTGGGCACGGCGCTGGCGGGTTTATTCACGCTGCCGTATATTTACCGGCTGGGCAAAGAAATCGGCTCGCGCTGGGTGGGTCTTTTTGCCCTCTTTCTGGCGGGCGTGGCTTACTGGCCCAACGTCATCTCGCGGGTGGGGCTGCGTTTCCCACTCTACCCGCTGTTCGCCGCACCGATGCTGTTTTACCTCATCCGCGGATTGCGACGGTCGGATCGCAATGATTTCATCAAAGCCGGCATCGCGCTGGGGTTGGCGCTGCACGGTTACAGCCCCAGCCGCCTGTTGCCGGTGGTGGTGCTGGTGGCCGTTGGCATTTACCTGTTGCACCGCCAATCGCAGGGCAAACGCAGCGGAGCGCTGTGGGCGCTGGTGGTCCTGGTGCTGGTTTCGGTGGTTGTTTTTCTCCCGCTGTTGCGTTACTGGTCGCAAAACCCCGAGATCTTCGGGTTCCGCGCCTTCAGCCGGCTGGCGACCACTGAGCGGGCGTATCCGGGTCCGGTCGGCTTGATCTTCCTCGAAAACCTGGGCAAATCGCTGATCATGCCGTTCTGGGACAATAACAGCATCTGGGTACATTCCGTCACCGGCCGGCCGGCGCTGGATGTCATCACCGCGGCGTTATATTTCATCGGCCTGGTGCTGGTGATTGTGCGCTACATCCGCAAGCGCGACTGGGTGGATTTGTTTCTGTTGGTGTCCATTCCGCTGCTGATGATGCCGTCCATTCTCTCGCTTGCTTTTCCCGAGGAAAACCCCTCGCTCAACCGCAGCGGGGCGGCATACATCCCGATCTTCATTATCGCGGCAATTGGATTGGAAAGCCTGCTGGCTTCGCTGTGGGCGCGCGTGAGCTCGATGGCCGGCCGCATTGCCATCGTGGGGCTGGCCGCTGCGCTGCTCGGCGTTTCCGCAAACTTGAATTATGACCTGGTTTTCCACCAATATGACGAGCAATTCATGTCCGGGGCGTGGAACACGTCGCAGATCGGCAGGGTGATTCGCGGTTTTGCAGAATCAACCGGCGATCCGGATCATGCCTATGTCATTCCGTACCCTCATTGGGTGGATACCCGCCTGGTGGGGATTAACGCCGGTTATCCCCTGAAGGATTATGCCCTGTGGGCTGATCAACTGGAGACGACGGTGGAGGTCGACGCGCCCAAGCTGTTCATCGTCAAACCTGAAGATCAGGTCGCGTTGGAAAAATTACGCCAGCTCTACCCGCAGGCGCGCGAGTTTTTATATGACTCGGGCCGCGATGGCAAGGATTTTCTCATCTATTCCGTCCCTTGATGCCGGTATGATCCGGCCAGGAGCATTGTCTGCATGTTGGAAAGCACTTCGCAAGCCCTTACTGAGGCACAACCCTCCCCGCGGCCGCGAGAATCCCGGTTGTGGGATGTGCTACTGATCTTTGTCCTGTTGATCGGTGCATATTTCCGCTTCACGGGCATCAACTGGGGAGAAGGACAGTTCCTGCATCCAGATGAGCGCTTTTTCATCTGGGTAACGGCAGACATCTCGCCGGTCAACAGCATTTCTGAGTATTTCAACACCGAAACCTCCAGCCTGAATCCGCACAACCGCGGGCACGGTTTTTACGTCTATGGCACCCTGCCGGTTTTCATGACGCGCTATCTGGCGAATTCAGTGATAGAGAACCCTTCCTGGGAAGACATCAACCTGATCGGACGCATTCTGTCCGCGTCGCTGGATTTGCTGACCGTATTCCTGGTCTATCTGATCGGGCGGCGGCTGTTCAACCGGAAAATTGGCGTCCTGGGGGCGGCCTTTTCGGCGGCTGCCGTGATGCAGATCCAGCAGGCGCATTTCTACGTTTCGGATTCCTTCGCCGTGGCATTTGCCACCCTGGCGGTGTACTTTGCCATTTGCCTGCTGACCGAACCGGTTCGGCCGGTTGATCCAGAAAACAGGCGGCACTTCGCCCAGCCCAACACGCTCATTTACTCGCTCTGGTTTGGGCTGGCCATTGGGCTGGCGATGGCCTGCAAGGTGAACACCGGGCCGATGGCGCTGCTGCTGCCGGCGGCCATGCTGCTGCGCTACCTGGGGCTGCCGGCCGGGCAGCGCCGCGATCAGGAACTGTGGGGACTGCGCGACCTTGTGCTGGGCGGGCTGGTGGCCCTGTTTGTGTTCCGAATTTTTCAGCCGTATGCGTTCGAGGGGCCGGGTTTCTTCGGATTGATTCCCAACGAAAAGTGGGTGCAAAACCTGAAGGAGCTGGCAGCCCAGACCAGCGGCGATGTCGATTATCCGCCGGCATTGCAATGGGCGCGACGGTCAGATACTTTTTCGCTGCAAAACATGGTGCTGTGGGGGTTGGGCATTCCG
>CALMIB010000337.1 GCA_937863945.1 uncultured Longilinea sp. | reverse complement strand
CAGCGGCAAAATGCGCCGGGCGCGCTTCAACAGGTTGCCGCCCCTGTCCGACCAGTCCACCCCGCGCGAGGCTTGAGCCTTGACGATGCGCTCGGCGGCCAGCGCCATGAACGGGATGAAACGCAGCGTGATCTGCGCCATCATGGTCAGGTCCTGGGTCGGGATGCGCAGCCAGCGCAGCGGTTTGAGCAGCGCGTCCACGCCGTAAATCATCTCCGAGGTCGAGGTCACCAGCGAAAACAGGCTGATGGCCAGGATCAAAATGCAAAATCGCAGCACCAGCATGCCCGCCACGATCAAATCCGAGGCATAGATCTGCACCACGCCCCACCAGGCCAGCAGCGGGGGCTGGTTTTCCTGGGCGTTGAAGAACACCTGCAGCACCGCCAGGAACAACAGGAACGGCAACGGCGGCAGCAGGCCGCGCAGCAGAAATCGCCATGGCAACCCGGAAAGCGTGACCGCCGTCATCACCACCAGCAGCGCCAGTCCCAGTCCAGCCGGTCGCGGCGCGAAGGTGATCGCGGCCAGCAATAGCAGCGCAGACGTCAGCCGCGCGCGCGGATCCATGCGGTGCAGCGGCGAAATGCCGGGAATGTACTGCCCGATGGTGACGCGGTCGAGGAATTCAAATTCGCTCACGCCGCCTCCTTCGCCGCCAGCCCGGCCATGGCTGTCACCAACCCCTCGGTGGTGATGGCGCCGCGCGGCACCGGCCAGCCGCGCGCACGCAGCCGGTCGGCCACCTGCACGGCAATCGGCGCTTCCAGGCCCCAGTCGTGCAGTTGCTGGCCCTCGCTGAAAATCTCGGCCGCCGTGCCGGTGCGCACGTCGCGCCCCTCGTGCAGCACAGTCACGCGCTCGGTCAGGCGCGCCAGGTCGCCCATCTGGTGCGACGACAGCACCAGCGTCATGCCGCCGCGCTGGAACTCCTGCAAATGGCGCAACACCTCGCGCCGCGAGAGCGGATCGAGCCCGGCGGTGGGTTCGTCCAGCACCAAAATTTGCGGCTGCAGCGCCAGTACCGAGGCCAGCGCCACCTTGCGCCGCTCGCCGCCGCTGAGCGAATAGGTCAGACGGTCCTTGTATTGCTCGAAATCCAATCCCACCAGGCGCATGGCCCACTGCACGCGCTCGCGCAGCGCCGGTTTTTCCAGCAGCGGGCGCGGGCCGTAGGCGATCTCGTCGCCGATGTACTGCTCGACGAACTGCGCCTCGGGATTCTGAAACACCAGTCCCACCACCTGCACCATCTGCCGGACAGTCACGTTGGGATCGTTGAGCAGGCGACCGGCCACCCGCACGCTGCCCGATTGCGGCCGCAGCAGGCCGTTGAAATGCTGCAACAGGGTTGACTTGCCCGATCCGGTCGCGCCGATCAGCCCGTGCACCGCGCCGCGACCGGCGGTGAGGGTCACATCCTCCAGCGCGGTATGCGCCAGGGGGGTATCCTTCATATAGATGTGCGCCAGGTTGCCCACCTCGATCACGGCCTCGCGTGCAGGGTGCGGGGGTGCTTCGGGCAAGTGGCGCGCACGCTGCGCTTCACCCGGGGCGGGAATTGCTTCCGCCAGTTCCTCCGGCGTCAGCGCGCCCACCGGCACGCCCGGTAAAAATTCCTGCAAGCCCTCGGCCAGCGCGGTCAGCGGCGGCAGCTCCAACCCCAGCCCGGCCAGCCGCCGGGGATCCGAGAAAATTTCGCGCGGAAGACCGTCCAGCGCCACCTGCCCGCGGCTGAGCACCACCACGCGGCGGGCCAGCAGCGCCTCCTGCATGTAGTGCGTGATATAGATTATGGTCATACCCGCGCGGTTGAGCCGCTGCATCATTTCCATCACGTTGCGCCGCCCGGCCGGGTCGAGCATGGCAGTGGTTTCGTCGAACACGATACAGCGCGGCCGCATCGCCAGCACCCCGGCCAGCGCCACCCGCTGCATCTGCCCGGCCGAAAGCTGGTGCGGCGGGCGTTTGCGCTCCTCCCACATCTCCACCGCGCGCAGGGCTTCGTCCACCCGGCGGCGGATTTCATCCGGCGGCAGCCCGGCGTTTTCGGCGGCGAAGGCGGTGTCATCCTCCACCGTCGTCGAGACCAGTTGATCTTCGGGCGACTGGAACACCATGCCGACCGCCGTGCGGATCTCCGGCCAATTGCGCCGCTCGCGCGTGTCCATGCCCAGCACGCGCACGTTGCCCCGGGTAGGAACCAACAGCGCGTTCAGGTGGCGCGCCAGCGTGGTCTTGCCGGAGCCGTTGGCGCCGATCAGGGCCAGGAATTCGCCGGCCTCAATGCGCAGCGACAGGCCGCGCAAAGCCGGTTCAGCGGCCACCTCGCGGCCGCTGTGAAAAAAAGTGACTTGATCGATCTCAATCAACGGCGGGTTGCTCGTCATGAGAATGAGTTTTCGTCCTCAGGGGGAATGGGCGCTGAATTGCCGCGCACTTATTTTACTACGCCAGAGGCCACAGATAGCCCGGCAGCGGCGATGGATTTGCCCATCCGCTCCGGCGCGTACAGGCGCTCATTGCGCCGCCGCGCCGGCAAGCCGTTTTCGCCTGCTTGAAACATTTTACAGGTTTACGGAGTTTGTAACATAAGCGCCCCTCCGGCCGCGAAACCTTCCAGGCAGGTATGGGTTATCATCTAATATTGGTTCACTAATCTTAACTGAGGATTCTTACAACCCTATGACTTCTCAAACAATCTCATCCCCGGGTCTGGCCGCCGGCGTGCAAGGGCTGGGCTGGCAGGGTCCCGCTTCAGCATTGGAATTGGATGTAAACGGTATGCTCCGGCGCCTGCTGGAGCTGAACAGCCCGCTGTGGGCGGTTTCGGTGGACAACCGCACCGCGCTGACCACAGCAGGCAACATTTCAACCTCCCCCGGCGACGCGGCCTTGCTGGCGTTCGCGCCGGCCGTCCCGCTCGAATCGTTGGGCGATCCGGCCTTCCGTGCAACCTACGGCACGCGTTATGCACTCTACGGCGGCGCGATGGCCAACGGGATTGCCTCGGTGGAGATGGTTATCGCGCTCGGCAAGGCGGGCATGCTGGGCTCGTTTGGCTCAGCCGGCCTGGGCACCGAGCGCATCGAGGAAGCGATCAAGCAGGTGCAGGCCGCGCTGCCAGACGGACCGTATGCCTTCAACCTGATTAACAATCCCTTCGAGCCGCTCATGGAGCAGCGCGCCGCCGATTTGTTCGTCCGCTACCATGTGCCGGTGGTCGAAGCCTCGGCTTATCTCGGCATCACCCTCGGACTGGTGCACTACCGCGCCGCGGGACTCAGCCGGGCAGCCGACGGCAGCGTGACCATCGGGCACCGCATC
This sequence comes from uncultured Longilinea sp., assembly GCA_937863945.1. GTDB lineage: Bacteria > Chloroflexota > Anaerolineae > Anaerolineales > Anaerolineaceae > Longilinea. The sequence continues at coordinate 4,643 of CALMIB010000337.1, read as the reverse complement.
ATCGCCAAGCTCTCGCGCAAAGAGGTGGCCAAACGCTTCCTCTCGCCCGCGCCGCAGGACTTGCTAAGCCAACTGGTGGCGGAGGGCAAAATCACCGCCGAACAGGCCGAACTGGCCGGGCTCGTCCCGATGGCCGACGACATCACCGTCGAGGCCGATTCGGGCGGCCATACCGACAACCGCCCGCTGGTCGGGCTGCTGCCCACCATGATCGCGCTGCGCGACGAGTTGCAGGCGCAATTCCATTACCCCGTACCGGTACGCATCGGCGCCGCCGGCGGCATCAGCACGCCGCAGGCTGCGTTGGCGGCCTTCATGATGGGCGCCGCCTACGTGGTGACCGGCTCGGTCAACCAGGCCTGCATCGAAGCCGGCGCGTCCGTGCACACCAAGGCGCTGCTGGCGCAGGCTGAAATGCCCGACGTGGCCATGGCGCCGGCCGCCGACATGTTTGAGATGGGCGTGCGCGTGCAGGTGCTCAAGCGCGGCACGCTCTTCGCCATGCGCGCCTCGAAGCTGTATGAGCTGTACTCGCGCTACAATGCCTGGGAGGAAATCCCACTCGAAGAGCGCACCCGCCTGGAAACCGGCGTTTTCAAGCGCACTTTTGACGAGATCTGGACCGATACCGTGCAGTTCTTCCGCGAGCGCGACCCGCGCATGATCGAACGCGGCGAAAAGGACGCCCGCCAGAAGATGGCGCTGGTCTTCCGCTGGTACCTGGGGTTGTCTTCCCGCTGGTCCAACCGCGGCGAGCCCGGCCGCGAAATGGATTATCAGATCTGGTGCGGGCCGTCGATGGGCAGCTTCAACGACTGGACGCGCGGCACCTACCTGTCCGAGCCCGCCAACCGGCGCGTGGCCGACGTGGGGCTGCAAATCCTCACCGGCGCGGCCTACCTGGCGCGCCTGCGCGCGCTGGCGCTGCAGGGCGTTCACCTGCCCGCCATCCTCGACCAGTACCGCCCACAGGCGCCGTTGATCTGATTTGCGCTGACAGGTCAGTAAAAAGTCATCCGGCGGGCTTTGACCCGCCGGTTTGATTCACGCGCGCAGTTCCTGAACTTGCAGCGTGGAGGGATCCAGATCCTGACCGCACACCGCCAGTGTGACGAGAAAATTGCCGGCCAAACGCCAGCCCGCCCACCAGTCCAGCTCCGACCGCGCCGGGCAATGGACGGTCAGGCCTCGCCATCCGGCAACTTCTTCATGATTGGCTATGCGCAGAACCTCGACGGCGCGCGTATCCAGCCGCAGTCCCCTGCCCAGCGCTTTGAGCATGGCTTCCTTGGCGCTCCACACCAGTACGGCATCCCGCTCCCGCGCCGCACCCGCAATCAATACCTGCTCCGCCGCGGTGAAATAATCGCGCACAAAGGCCGGACTGCGCGGCTCGATGCGCTCCAGGTCAATCCCCAGCGCCACACCCGGCGCGGATGTCCACGCGCACACCGCCTGCCCGCTGCGGTGACTGATGGACAGGCAGCCCGGCAGGCGTTCGCCGTCCGCCTGGACGTACGGTTGGCCGTCGGCTTCGTTTTCAACCTGCCACGCTCGCGGATCCCTGCCCTCAACGGCGGCCAGCAGCCGTTTGGCCGTCCAGCGGCCCAGCAGCCACTCCGCGCGCCGGCGCGGAAAGCGCATCTGCGCCAGCTTTTGCAGTTCTGTCTCCGAAAGGAAATTTTCCGGGGGCGCGCCGGCCGAATCGGAACTCATCCAGGAAATGATTGAGCGCTCGTGCATGATGATTTCAAATATGTGCGCAGCGGTACCCTGTCCGCTGCGCACATTTTTCAAAGTGTCCGCTACTTCCCCTGCACCAGCGCTTTGAACGGCTGAACCACGTCATCCTCGGCTCGGTATGGCAGCGGACTGGTGCGGTAGTTATCGACCTCAAGATAAACGCGGCCTTTGGCATCCACCACGCGCGCGTCAAACACCAGGTTGCCGTCTGCCGACCTGGCCGGTGTCACCTCGGCGAAAATAGCAACCCCGTTGGTCTTCTGCCGGTGGATGCGCAGCTCTCCGATCGAACTGGGCAGCGCCAGCGTGCCGGTCAAACCGGCTTCATAAACCCCGGCCGTTTGCAGGCACAACTCCAGCAGGATCGGTGTACTCGATTGCACAGCCGTATGGGTGGTGATCGCCGGCAGGTTGTGCTGCAATTTACCCAGCACAACCTCCCCGGCACGCTGTACACCTTCCAGCACCTGGAAAGCCGGACCGTGGAAGTAGAGCTTGTAAATCTCCTCCGCCTGCAGGGTCGGGGAACCGTTCCAATGTGGCGGCTGAGCCGTCACTTCTTCCGGTGCGGCGTGCGGCCGCAGGATCACCCGCCCTGAAAAATGGCGCATATGCTCAATGGTGCGGGTATGCAGCACCAGGTCCGATTCCAGTACCGCCTCGGCCACCAATCCTTCCGCCGTACGCACCACGCGCGCCTTCCAGGCCGACCGGCGTGGCTGGTTGCGGTAGAACTTAAACGGCGCCAGGAATTGGATATCCTCCAGGCGCACCACATCGAAACCGGCCCGGGTTGAACCCAGCACCGAGGCAATATGGCGGGCTGCAATACTGAACCCCTCAACACCGATCACGCCCGGCAGCACGGGGATGCCGTTGAGCGCGTGGTCTTTCAGGAACGGCTCGTTATTCGGGTCCAACTCCGCTTCCAGCAATACGCCTTCGTTCAGGTTCATCCCGGTCACCCGGCTCAGCATCGCGTGAATGGGCTTGCCTTCGCGCAGCGCCTGATTGGCGCGCTCCAGGTCCAGCCCGCCCTCCACGCTGGCGGGTTGATCCAACTGGCCCAGCGCGCCCGCCAGCACCACCTCGGCGGCGCTGCCGGCCGCCAGTTCAGCGCGCACCAGCGGAGCGGCCACTTGCGGGTTAAGCATTTCGATGCCGGCCGTTGCCATCAGGCGCGGAATGTAACCCCGTGCTGCCATGCCCACCTCGGCCCACGCACCCCAGTCCAATGCCACCGCATGAATTTCAGGATGCCCGGCCCGGATCGCCGCGACCATGCGCCCGGCCAGGTCGTTGGCCGCGGCATAATCGGTCTGGCCGGAATTGCCAAAGCGCCCGGCGATAGAAGTGAACACGGCCAGGTAGCCTGGCAGCGCCTGACGGCTTTCCAGCGCCTTCCACAGGGTAAACAGCCCGCCGGCTTTCACCGCCACCACCTGGCGGAATTCCTCGGTTGGTTTGTTTTCCAGCTTGCGGCTGTGGTCAACCCCCGCGGCATGGACCAACACATCGACGCGGCCTTCGGCATCCAGTACCTGCCGGACGGCCGCATCCACCGCCTGCGGGTCGGTCACATCGCAGCGCAGGTAAACGGCTCTGCCGCCCAATTGTTCCACCTGCGCCAGCGTTTCCAGCGTCGCCGCGGCGCGTTCCAGCGCGGCGAGTTTTGCATCCACCCGCGAAGGCGTGGCGCGATCTCCCGCTTCGGTCAGCCGGCGAGCGATCTCGCGCTTGAGCGTCTCGCGGTCATTGCGCAGCAGCGTCAGGTCGGCATCCTGAGGGGAAGGCAGCGCGGAGCGGCTCAGCAGGTAGAAACGCCCGCGCGTCGCCCGCGCCAGATCCTGCACCACCGGCGCGGTGATGCCGCCGCTGCCTCCCGACACGATGAAAACAGCGCCTTCGGGCAATTCAGCCGGTGATTCGGTTTCCAGCGGCTGTCCTGTAAAGGCCTGCTCAGTAAGAGCTACGCCGAAGCGCAAATCGCCCTCCCAGCCCACTTCCACGGCCGCCGGGTCGTGCAATGTTTCATCCACCAGGCAACCGGCCACCCGGGCCGCGCTGGCGCCGTCCTCGAAATCCACCACCTTGACCAGCATGCCCTCGCGTTCGCGCGCGATGGCCTTGGCCAATCCGCGCGTGCCGCCGCTCATGGCAGCCGCGGCAGGTTGCGGTCCGTATCCGTGCAACCCGCCCATGCGCGTGGCGCACACCAGAAAGGATGCTTCCGGAAGCGTCCGCAGGATGCTTTCGAGCGCATACAGGCGCGTTTCGAGAATGCGATTCCAATCCTCAATCGTCATATCCGCAAGCCGCGGTTCGCCGTCCAGCCCCGGCAGGAAATAAACACCGTTGAACGGCCCGTCTTTTTGCAGGTCAATCAATTTTTGCCGGAATTCCTCCGAAGAAGCCGGTTGAACGATGACCACCGCGGCTTTGCGCGCGCGCAGCCTGCGCGCCAGCGCGTCCGCCGCGCCGCCTTCATCTGCCACCACCAGCACGCGGCTGTTCTCATCCAACACCACGCCGGTCGGCAGGCACAAATTCAGCCGCGGCCGCAGCACCGGGATGGGGATGCGGCGGAGGATGGAGGAGGAGTACTGAGTTGATGTGTTCTGATGTGATGCGTTCTGTGTCACTGAGGAAGAGATCGTTCCCGCTTTTTCTTCCTCATTACGAATTGGCTCAGAACTCTGGACTTCTTCCTCCCCATCACGCATTAACTCAGAACTCCTTACTTGCTCTGCAAGCCCTTCCCGCACGAACGTCATCACCTTTGCCAGCGTGTTGTAATCCGACAGGCGCAAATCCTCGCGCCGCGGGATGCCGTAGTGCTCGCGCACCGCGGCGAATAATTCCGCCTGCTTGACCGTGTCGATGCCCAGGTCAGCCTCCAG
>CALMIB010000336.1 GCA_937863945.1 uncultured Longilinea sp. | reverse complement strand
GGTGATATTCAAATCATGGTCTTTACGCAATAAACGAGAGCTGCTTTTTGCCCATTCTCTCGCCAAAGTTCAACGCCGGTCTGTTATGGGCAAGTCGGACCGATACTCTGGTATGATTTTTCCTGTGGCTGCCCTGGACAGTTCGCAAAAGAAAAATCATTTTTGGAATGCAATATAATCTCCGGCACGGTTTCTGTTCACCAGTTTATTGCCGTTAGGCTGGTTTTATTGCGAAACCCCTGTCGAAGCCATAGAAAGGGTAAGGCATGACTGCATCGAATGTAAGCCAAAATCCCCCTTTGCCCGAAACGCTTGCCACCACGATCATCGAGCCGACGCGCGGCTGGGCCTCGCTGGGCTTGCGGGATCTCTGGGAGTACCGTGAATTGCTCATGCTGCTGGTGTGGCGCGAGATCAAAGGCGCTTACCGCCAGACGGCGTTGGGCGTTTCGTGGTTGTTCCTGCGCCCCATCCTCAACGTGCTGGTCTTGACGCTGGTGTTTGGCATGCTGGTACAGGTGCCGAGCAACGACCTGCCCTATGCGCTCTTTTCGCTGTCGGCGCTGCTGCCGTGGGGCTATTTTTCCAACGCGGTGCTGCGCTCGGCGGGCAGCCTGGTGCAGAACATGGAGATCATCTCCAAGGTGTACTTCCCGCGCCTGATCATCGCCGTGGCGGGGGTGCTCTCGGGGTTGGTGGACCTGGCCGCATCGTTCATCGTGTTCGTGGTCTTCATGCTGATTTATCGGGTGCCGCTGCGCATCGAAATGCTCTGGCTGCCGGGCTTCATCCTGGCGGCGGTGCTGATGGCGCTGACCGTGGGCCTGTGGTTGGCCACGCTGTCGGTGCGCTACCGGGATGTGTCCTTCGCGGTCAATTTCCTGCTGCAGGCGTTGATGTACCTGTCGCCGGTGATTTACCCGATCTCGTCGGTGCCGGAGAAGCTGGTGTTCTTCTACCAGCTCAATCCCATGGCCGGCATCATCGACGGCTTCCGCTGGGCGCTGCTGGGGCCAACAGCCGGCAGCCCGCCGGGGACCACCTTCTGGATTTCAATGGGCATCCTGGGCGTGCTGTTGGTGGTGGGCGCCTTCATTTTCCGCCGGACTGAACGTACGATTGTGGATGTGCTATGAGCGACATTGCCATTCGAGTTGAAAATCTGACCAAACGTTACCGCATCGGCAGGGTGCAGAGCAAACAAGCGGGCTCGCGCACGCTGCTGCAGCGCGCCGCCAGCCCCTTCCGCTACCTGTCCACCACGCTGCGCTCGCCCGGCGAGGATGAAATCTTATGGGCGTTGAACGGCGTGTCCTTCGAGGTGGAACGCGGCAAGGTGCTGGGCGTGATTGGCCGCAACGGCGCGGGTAAAAGCACGTTGCTCAAGCTGCTGGCGCGCATCACCGAACCTACCTCCGGGCGGGCAACCATCTACGGCCGCGTGGGCGCGCTGCTGGAGGTGGGCACCGGTTTCCACCCGGAGTTGACCGGGCGCGAGAATGTTTTCCTGAGCGGCGCGATTCTGGGCATGAAGCGCACCGAGATCGAACGCAAGTTCGATGAGATTGTGGCTTTTTCCGGCGTGGAGCGCTTCATCGACACGCCCATCAAGTATTACTCCTCGGGCATGCGTGTGCGCCTGGGCTTTTCGGTGGCGGCGCACCTGGAACCGGAAGTGCTGCTGATCGACGAAGTGCTGGCGGTCGGCGATGCCGAATTCCAGCGGAAATGCCTGGGTAAGATGAGCGAGGTGGCCACCGAAGGGCGCACCGTGTTGTTTGTCAGTCACAATATGGCGGCGGTGCAATCGCTATGCAACCGGGGCATCTATTTGCAGCGCGGCAAGGTGCTGGTGGATGGCTCGATCAACGATGCGGTGGCGACCTACCTGAAGATGATCGAGGACCGCACGCAGGAAGACCTCTCGCTGCGCAGCGACCGCGGCGGCCAGGGCGGCATGCGCCTGGTGGGCGTGGACATCACCGATGAGAGTGAAATGGCTGCCATGACGCTCATCACCGGGCAGCCGGCTAAATTTGTCTTTCACATCAACCAGATTCCGCCCGCCATGGTGCTGGAGTATGTTGATTTCACTATTTACGACCTGCAAGGGCGGCCGGTAGCTTACTTTAACAGCGGCGACGCCGGCGAGAAAGACTCGCGCGATTCCGGCCTGGGCACGCGCGTGGTGTGCGCGGTGGATGAACTGCTGCTCCTCCCTGGCCGCTACCGAATTAACGTTGGCATTGCGGGCAACGGTGATTTACAGGATCATGTGGAGGGAGCGGCTTTCTTCAACGTGGAAGAGGGACATGTTCGCGGGCGGCCGGTGGTGGCGCGCAGCCAGCGCCTGGGCAGCGTAATGCTGCCGCACCGCTGGATCCTGCCGGAAACGAGGTGACGCCTTGAAACAGAAGATCTACGCAATCCTGTTCTCGATCTACGCGGCTTTGCTGCGGGCGTTCCGCAGGCCTGAGCCCGATTCGGCGCTGGTGATGCCGCCCTATTCGCCCGGCAGTTTCGGTGATGAGGCCGTGGTCACCTCGGTAGTGGTGCAACTGGCCCGCCAGGGCGTTAAGAAAATCGGCCTGGTGTCCTACCGCGACGATGACAACTGGTCTTACCTGAGCGGGATCGCCGAGGTCTTTTGCCTGCAAGACTATTACGAATATGAATCGTGGGGCATCCGTTTTCGCTTCTGCCGCATGGCCAGCCGCTACGAGCGCTTCTTTGTGCTGGGAACGGATGTGATGGACGGTTACTACGGTCCGCGCGATTCGCTGCAGCGTATCGCCGTGGCAAAAATGGCTTCGCGTGCCGGCGTGCCGACACGCATCATCAGTTTCTCCTTCAACAACCGGCCTGATCCCGACTGTGTGCAGGCATTGAAAGCCTTGCCCGCGGATGTCCGCCTGTTTGGCCGCGATCCGTTGACGTTGCAACGCCTGGTCAATAACCTGCAGCGCCCGGCGGAGCTGGTGGCGGACGTGGCTTTCCTGCTCGAGCCCTCGCCGGAAACGGCCAAGGTGCAGAGCGTGTACCGCTGGGTGGAGGCGGAACAGCAGGCGGGACGGGCGGTGATTGGCGTCAACGCCAACCATATCCTTTTGGAGCAGGTGAAAGACCTGACCCCTGAACGCCTGGTGAATGCTTATGCCGCCGCCATGCAGGAAATCACGCAGCGCTACCCCAATGCCAGCTATCTGCTGGTGCCGCACGATGTTCGCGGCCGGGTGAGCGATGTGATGCTGGCTGAGGCGATCCATGCCGCTGTCAGCGACGAGGTTCGCAATCATTGCATGATCATCCCCACGCCGTGCAAGCCCGCCGAGGTCAAAGCGATGGTGGCCGGGCTGGATTTTGTGTTGAGCGGCAAGATGCACCTGGCCATTGCCGCGCTGGGGCAGGGCGTGCCGGTGGCCTGCATTGCCTACCAGGATAAATTCGAGGGCCTGTTCCAGCACTTTGAGCTGGACGGTCTGACCATCCAACCCGAGGATGTGGTTATGCCGGGCAAGTTGTCTGCATTCTTCATCGAAAATTACGAACAGCGCGAGGCTCTGGCAGAGCAGATTCGCCGGCGTCTGCCTGCCGTGCGCGACCTGGCGCGGGTGAGCCTGGGGTAGGCATGAATATACTGGTAATTTCAGCCATGCTTCCTTATCCGGTGGATAACGGCGGCGCCAACCGGTTGTATAACCTTTACACCCGCATAGCCAAAAAGCACACCCTCACCTGGGTCTGCCCGGTGTGGAAGGGGCAGGAGGGCAATGTGTGGGGCGTGGAAGCTTTTAGCGACCGCGTGGTGCAACTACCGCGCAGCGATGAACGTCCCTTGCCTGAACGGGGTTGGGGCGGGTTGTTAAAGAAAGTGGTGGCGCACCTGCACTGGGAGCGGCTATTCGTTTATTGCTTTGGTTACGTCGATGCTCCGGGCCTCTACTGGCTGCCGGCCACACCGGAGCGCATGGAAACCGTGGAACGCGTGCTTTCGGAGAAGCCGTATGACCTGGTGGTTACCGAATTCGAGGGTAACGCTGAACTGGTGCAGGCGGTGAAGGACATTCCCTGCGTGCTGGCGACCCATAACGTGGCATCCAGCATCTTCAAACGTATTCGCAGCACCCATCCGGGCGATTGGGAAGACCGGCTTTTTGCCGGTCTGGAATTACAAAAAATCATCCGTTACGAGCAACAAAATTATGCCGCCTACCAGGGCGCTGTCGCGGTGTCGGAGGAGGATCGGCGCGTGCTGCAGGAGCGCTGCCCCGGATTACCGGTGGAAATCATCCCAAACGGCGTGGATATCGAATATTACCGCCCGAGCAAGACCCCCGTGGACGCGCACAGCATGGTCTATATTGGAAATTACAGCTATCCGCCTAACGCGGATGCCATGCTGTATTTTTGCCGCGAAATTTTCCCGCTCATTCGTGCGCGGGTGGCGGACGCGCGCATGATTTTGCTGGGCGCGAATCCGCCGGCTGAACTGGCCGGCCTGCCCGGCGTGGAACTGCCCGGGTTTGTCGAAGATATTCGCCCGATTGTGCAGCAGGCCGGCATGTTGGTGGTGCCTTTACGCCTGGGGGGTGGCACGCGCTTGAAAATCCTGGATGGTATGGCGCTGGGTAAAGCCATTGTTGCAACCGGCGTGGGCGCGGAAGGGCTGGACGTGCGCCCCGGCGAAGATTTGCTGATCGCTGACCAGCCAGACGCGTTCGCCGCCGCGGTGCTGCGCCTGATGGAAGATGCTGAACTGCGCGAGCGGCTGGGAAGAAACGGGCGCAAGGTGGTCGAACGTGACTACGACTGGAATGTGCTGGCAGACCGCGCCGCCGATTGGTATGAGCGCGTGGCGAAGGCTGGTCGCTCCGCGAAGACCTCGGAGGCCGGGCTTGCCGCGCGTTAGCGTCATCATCCCCACCTATAACAGCGCGCGTTTTATCGCTGCCACGCTGGACAGCGTGCTGGCGCAAACCGATCAGGATTTTGAGATCATTGTCGTGGATGACGGCTCGACGGACAATACGCGCGCTGTGCTGCAACCTTATCTCGACCGGATCACATATATTTATCAGCAGAACAGCGAGCGCTCGGCGGCGCGCAACAATGCTCTAAGGCGCGCCGGCGGCGAATACGTGGCTTTCCTGGATTCAGATGACCTGTGGGCGCCGGATAAATTGAAACGGCAGATCGCCGTACTGGAAGCAAATCCACAGGTATCCCTGGTGTTCAGCCAGGCGCGCTACATCGATGAAAACGGTCAGCCGATTTCCTTTTGCGGACAGGCCATTGATGGCGAGCCGGGCGAGGCTGTGAAAATTGCCGATTATTCAATCCCGCTGCTCAGCGGTAACGTTGTCGCCGGCGGGGGCTCGGCGGCGGTTGTGCGGCGCTGGATGCTGGACGAAGTAGGTCAGTTTGACCTTGACCTGGTGCAGTCGGAGGACTGGGATATGTGGGTGCGCCTGGCACAATTGGGCCCATTTGCCTATATTCCCGAGCCGCTGACATCTTATCGTGTCTATGGTTGGAAGAAACTGCTCACGCGCCAGATGGATGAAGAAAACATCCAGCAGCACCTGCAAATCGTGGATAAGAACCTGACCGGCTGGCGCGGTGATGCCCAGGAGAAGCAGCGGCTGCGCGCAGGCGCGGAACGTACGGCAACGGTTCTGGCCGCGCTGGCTGCCTACCAGTTGGGCGATACAGCCGCCGGGCAAAAGTACCTGCGCCGGGCGATCCAGGCGGATGCGGAGCTCGCAAAGCATGCAGGGCTGTTGTGGCTGGTGGTCGATCGCGCCAAGATGATCGAAACCGATACCGGTTCCTACGACGAAGCACTGGCGTTTATCCGGCGCATGCTGGAGGGACTGCCGGAGGAACTGGCTCGCGTCAGGCCGTCGTTTCGCCGGGCAGCGGGTTGGCTGTATATCAGCGGCGCATTCCAGGAGTATGAACGCGGCAACCTGCCAGCCGTTCGCAGCTTACTGCGGCGCGGGCTGGTCGCGGCCCCGGGCGCGTTACGCAATCGGGGCGTGCTATCCATGTTGCGAAAGTCAATGTTGGCACGCTCGCAACCCCGCGAGGTACAGGGTTGATCCATGCCTAAAGTGAGCATCATCATCCCTGCGTATAACCGGGCCGATATGATTCTGACCGCACTCAAGAGCGTGCTGGCGCAGACTTACCCCGATTGGGAGGCCATCATCGTCGATGACGGTTCCAGCGACAATACCCGCGAAGTCGTGGCCGGGGTGAAGGACGCGCGCGTGCGTTATATCTACCAGGAAAACAAGGGGCTGCCCGGCGCGCGCAACACCGGTATCCGCGCGTCCAGCGGCGAATACGTCGCCTTCCTGGATTCGGACGATGCTTTTCTGCCGGAGAAGCTGGCACTGCAGGTGCCCGTGCTGGATGCCGATCCGCAGCTATGCCTGGTGGCGGGCGGCTTTGTGGAAGTGGACATGAACATGCGTCCGCTGCACGAAATCAGACCCTGGGTGAAAAACCCGACGCTGGACCTGCTGGATTGGGTGCGCACCTGCTCGTTTTGCGTGGGCTCGCCGCTGGTGCGCCGCGCCTGGCTGGATAAAGCCGGGCTGTTTGACGAGACCATGCGCTACGTGGAAGATTGGGATCTGTGGCTGCGCCTGTCTTCGATGGGCTGCCGCATGCAATGGCTGAAAGAACCGGTCTATCTGTACCGCATGCATGCCAGCAGCATGGTGCGCCAGGCGGTGATGATGAAGAACGGCATGATCGCGATGTTCGATAAGTTTTTCGCGCGGTCCGATCTGCCGCCTGAGGCCGCGGCGCTGCGCGGCGAGGCCTATGGCCACGCTTACTTGAACGCGGCGGCGCGCGCGATGGCCGGCGGCGACGGCGTGGAAGGCAAAGCCTGCCTGACCGCCGCATTCGAGCACAATCCCGCGCTGCTGGACGGAAACCCGCCCGTGGCGATTGACACGCTGGCATCCTTCGCACTCACCCCGCTTTGCCCGGATGCGAAGCAGTTCATGGCGCTGCTGGCCAACAGCCTGCCCGCGCCGCTGGCGCACTGGCCGCGCCGCAGGGTGTTCGGCGCGCTGTATGCCGTGCAGGCGTTTGAAAAAGCTGCCAACCATCAGCCGGGCGTGTCGGGATACGCGTTCAAGGCCATCTGGAACGATCCGGCCTGGCTGCGGAACCGCGGCCTGTTGAAACTGGCATTTGCGTCCCTGCGCCCGCAGCGGCCCGAAACATCCACTCCCTGAGGTCGTCCATGCAGCATATTTATCTCTCTCCCCACCTGGATGACGCGCTGTATTCCTGCGGCGGTTTGATCTGCCAGCAGCGCAAAGCCGGCGAACCGGTCACCGTGCTCAACCTGTGCGCGGGTATCCCGAATTACGCCAACATCTCCGCCTTCGCACGCAGCTATCACCAGCGCTGGGGCGATCTGAGCAACATGGTCGAAGCGCGCCGCGCGGAAGACGAAAAGACCCTTTTGGCGTTGGGCGTGAAGGTTGTTTACCTGGATACGCTCGACAGCATCTACCGCACCGCTGGCGGTCAGCCTGCCTATCCCGATTTGACCGCGCTGTTCTCCAGCCCACAGCCCGATGACGCGGCCCGTCTGCCACAGTACTGGGCACAGCAGGCAATTAACCTGCTTCCGGCCAACCAGCCGGCGCGCTGCTACGCTCCGCTGGCCATCGGCGGACATGTGGATCACTACCTGGCGCGGCTGGCCGGCCTGGAACTGGCTAAAAACGTGCCCGAAGTCTGGTTTTATGAAGACTTCCCGCATGCCGAGGATCCCATCACGCTGGACAAAGTCAGGGCCGAATTGGGGTTGGATCGATGGCGCAGCCGCACGGTGATCATTGACGTGCAGGCGAAAATCAACGCTATGTTGGGTTATGACACGCAGACTCAAAAGATCTTTGGTACCGAAGAAGGTTTGAAGCAACGCATCAAAGACTTT
>CALMIB010000335.1 GCA_937863945.1 uncultured Longilinea sp. | reverse complement strand
CAGCGCGCGCAGCATGAGCAAGCTGGGCTGGGACTTCCCGGGGCGGGTGGCCGCCGGACGCTGGAAGGAGCCGCGCGACGGCGGCGAGCTGGGCGCGTTGTTCCTGCGCCAGGCCGCGGGCTGCCAGTTCACGCTGCTGCCCGGCCCGGCCAGGGCCATGCGCTGGGGCGTCCCCGACGGCGCGCGCGACCCGGCCGACGGATCGCTGCTGCACGACGATCTGCTGCTCTCGGCCGCGCTGTGCGCCGTACTGGACGAACTGCCCTGGCCCGCCGGCGGCCCGGCGGTGATTGTGCGCGGCAGGGATCCCCTGAATGAAATGAACCAGTTTTAGGCTGGTGATCTGGTATTCGTTGATGCGGTATTCGTTGATCCGGTATTCGGCAATGCGGTAATCGTCGATGCGGGAATCCTAAACCAAATAGCAATATATCAATACCAACTACCCAATACCTACTACCAATCATCGAATACCCAATACCGCATACCGAATACCGCATACCGAATACCGCATACCCAATACCGCATACCCAAAGGACCAACCCATGTCAAAACAACCTTTCTTTTCACGCCTCCGCACCGCCATCCGCGGCCGCTTCCAGACCACGGTCATCGAGCCGGCCTTCTACGAGGGCGGGGCGCCGCCGGAACGGCGCGACCGCGAGACCGGGGACCGCGCCGAGCTGCTGCGCCAGTCGCTGGAGGCCTGGCGGAGCAATCCGCTGGCGCGGCGCATCGTCGAGCTGACCAGCCAGTACGTGGTGGGCGGCGGGCTGTCGCTGCACTCGCCTGACCCGGCCGCGCACGCCTTTCTGCAGGAATGGTGGCGGCACCCGCTCAACCAGGCGCCGCTGCGCGTGTTCGAGTGGTGCGACGAGCTCACCCGCGCCGGGGAGCTGTTCTTCCTGCTTTCCAGCGACGCGGCCGGCATGACCTACCTGCGCGCGGTGCCGGCCCTGTCGGTGCGCGCCATTCACACCGCCGCCAACGACCTGCAGCAGGAGACCGCCTTCGAGCTGGAGGGCGGCGAGTGGGGCGAGGTCAAACATTGGCCGGCTTACGACCCGCTGAGCGACGCGCCGGACGCGGCGGTGATGGTGCATTACGCCGCCAACCGCCCGGTGGGCGCGCTGCGCGGCGAGAGCGACCTGGCCCCGCTGCTGCGCTGGCTGGCGCGCTACTCGGCCTGGCTGGAGGACCGCGCCCGGCTGAACCGCTTCCGCACCAGCTTTGTGTACGTGGTCAAGGCGCGCTTCGCGGGTGAAGCCGACCGCCGCGCCCGGCAGCAGATGCTGGCTGCCAGCCCGCCCACGCCGGGTTCCTTCCTGGTGACCGACGAGAGCGAGAGCTGGGAAACGCTTTCGCCGCGCCTGGAGGCGGACGACGCCGCCAACGATGGCCTGGCGCTGAAGAAGATGATCGCGGCGGGCGCCGGGCTGCCGCTGCACTTTCTGGCCGAGCCCGAATCCTCGACGCGCACCACGGCCGAGTCGGCCGGCGGGCCGACCTTCCGGCACTTCGAGCAGCGCCAGGAGCTGTTCCGCTGGCTGGTGGGCGACCTGGCGCGCATCGCGCTGCGGCGGCGGGCGAGCATGCAGCCCGGGTTGGACGGCGAAGCGCCGCTGGAGGTGCGCGCGGCCGACCTTTCGGCGCGCGACAACGCCGCGCTGGCGGTGGCCTGCTCAACCGTCACCGGGGCCTTTTTGCAGCTCTACGAGCGCGGGCTGATCGACGCGGGCGAGCTGCTGCGCCTGAGCTACCGCTTCGCCGGGGAGAGCGCGGATGTGAATGAGTTGTTGAAACGCGCCAGGCCGCGTCCGCATGCACGCATTAAGCCTATCCAAGGCAGGCCGGCGGGCGTCAAACTCGACCCGGTCAGTGGCGAGGTGAAGGGCGTGGAGTAGAAATTTCACCACGGCACCCTTCGGGTGCAGGCGACACGGAGTTCACGGAGAAAACCATTTTTGGAAAGAATTATCAGATGAGGTTATCCGTTGGAAATTACTAACCAACTCTTACCTTCCAAAAAAAATGGTCAGGTTCGCGCCCTTCAAGCATTTCTCTTCTCTCTTAATTATTCTTCCCCGTGTACTCCGTGTCTCCGTGGTGATCATTCCTATTTAGAAAGGACCAATGATGACCGTAGAAAAAATGCTTATCGAGAAACACCGCACCCGGCTGGCGGTGGAACTGGCCCCGGACGGTCCCGGCGGCTTTGAGATCCTGGCGATCAGCGCGGGCGAGGGCAACGGCTGGCAGTTCGGCGCGGATGTGTTGCAAAGCTCGCTGCCGCTGTGGGACGGCGTGGAGACCTTCATCGACCACACGCCGAGCGCCGCGGCGCGCCGCTCGCTGCGCGACCTGGCCGGGGTGTGCTCGGCGCCGCGCTACGACCCGGCCGCCAACGGTGTGCGCCTGCGGCTGCAACCGGCCGGTCCCAGCGGCGCGCTGCTCGAATCGCTGGGGCGCGAGTGGCTCGAAGCGCCCGAACCGCGCCCGCGGCTGGGCTTTTCGGCCGATCTGCTGTTCAGCGCGCGCGGAAAACAGGTCACCGGCATCCTGCGCGTGCTGTCGCTCGACCTGGTGTTCAATCCCGCCCGCGGCGGAGCCTTTCTGCGGGCGCTCAACCAAACCCAAACTCAGGAGGAACCCATGCAAGCAACCGAAAGTGATTCAAACGAGAGCGCCCTGCGCGCCAGCCTGCTGGAGACGGCCCTGGCGGCCTCCCGGCTGCCCAAACCGGCCGCCGAGCAGGTGCGCAGGCAGTTCAGCGGGCGCAGCTTCACCCCCGCGGAGCTGAACGGCGCCGTGGAAGACGCCCGCCGCCTGGTGAGCGAGCTGACCGGCGGTCTGGCCGTGCAGGGACCGGTACCCGCCGCGGGTCAGGTCACCGAAATGTTCGACGAGCGCGACCGCGTCACCGCCGCGCTGCACGAGCTGCTGGGCGCGCCGCGCCCGGCGGGCCTGGAACGCCTGCGCGCCCCGCGCCTGAGCGGCATCCGCGAGTTCTACACCCAGCTCACCGGCGACTACAACTTCGCCGGCGCGCGCGACCCCGAACGCGCGCAACTGGCCACCAGCGCCGACCTGCCCGGCGTGCTGATGAATGCGCTCAACAAGCTGATTGTGCTGCACTGGCAGGAGCTGGGCCGCTCGGGCTACCGCTGGTGGGAGCCGGTGGTCAGCGTGGAGCATTTCTCCAGCCTGCAGGCCATCACCGGCGTGCTGGTGGGCGAGGTGACCGTGCTGCCCGACGTGGGCGAGGGCGAGGCCTACACCGAGCTGCCCATCAGCGACTCGTCCGAGACCGGCTCGTGGACCAAGTACGGCGGCTACATCGGCCTGACGCTGGAGATGTTCGAGCGTGACGAGACCCACCGCCTGCGCCAGTACCCGCGCAAGCTGGCCTCGGCCGCGCTGCGGCGCATTTCGGCGCTGGTGGCCTCGGTGTTCACCACCGCCGCGGGCGCCGGGCCGAGCATGACCGACGGCTACCCGGTCTTCGACGCGGCGCACCACGCCAACCTGGGCACGGCAGCGCTCTCGTCTTCGAGCTGGGAGGCGGCCAGCAAGGCGGTGTACAACCAGCCCATGCTGGTGGCGGCGGGCGGCACGGCTCCCCGGCTGGCGCTGGACGCGCGCTACCTGCTGGTGCCGCGCGACCTGCGCCTGACCGGCATGCAGATCCTGTATCCCAACTGGGAACGCCAGGCGCAGATCTTCTCGGAGAACCTGCAGCGCGGCGAGCTGGGCGACGTGATCACCGTGCCCGAGTTCACCGACGCCAACGACTGGGCCGCGGTGGCCGATCCGCGCCTGGCGCCGGGCATCATCCTGGGCGAGCGCTTTGGGCTGATGCCGGAGATTTTCATTGCCGACAACGAGCGCAACGGGGCGCTGTTCACCAACGACGAGCTGCGCATGAAGGTGCGCCACTGGGTGAGCGTGTTCGTGGCCGACCACCGTCCGCTGTACAAGGCCAACGTGGTATCGTAAGCAAATTTAACCACGGAGACACGGAGAACACGGAGAGGAATTAGAAAAAGAGGAGAAGATAGCGATTCTTAAGAAATGGATTGAGTCAGGAGTAGGTTGGGTTGAGCCGCTTTCACACACCACTGTTAAAGGAAGCTCATGCTGCCATCACGCATCTGGCGAAACCCAACGCCTGAGATTGTTGGGTTTCGGGGCAAGCGTTTACCCTCCAAGGACAATTTTTCATCGTCCTCAACCATTCCAGGGCAGGCTAACCTTCATAGCTTGTGTCTTCTCCTCTAATTTTTCTTCTCCGTGAACTCCGTGTCTCCGTGGTGAATCATTTCTTAGGAGGAAACGATGGAATCGAAATGGAAAACGCTGTTGACGTCGCGCAAGTTCTGGGCGGCGCTGGTGGGGCTGGCCTTTGTGATCATCCAGGGCTTTGACCCCAACTTCCCGCTGGACGAGGCGCAGGTGAGCAACCTGATGTACGTGCTGGTGGCGTACATCCTGGGCGTGGCGATCGAGGGGCAAAAGTAAGAGGAGATTCACCACGGAGACACGGAGATCACAGAGAAGATTAATGATAGAGAAGAAAAGAAAAGTAATTTTCTCTCTCTTTTCACCAAACTCTTTTCTCCGTGTACTCCGTGTCTCCGTGGTTATTCTCTTCCAGGAGGTAAAACATGCGAAAAACCAAACCAACACCCGGCGCGCCGCTGACCGACTCGGGCCCGGCGGTGGCGGCCCGGCTGCTGCCGCGCGGACGGCCCACCGCTTTCGTTTACCTGATCGACGGCGGCCTGTGGGTGCGCAACGACCTGGGCCAGACCTTCAAGTTCGCGCCCGGCGAGGTGGCCGCCTGCCTGCGGCAGTGGCAGCAGGAGATGCAGGAGGCGCGCCGTGTTTGACATCACCGCTTTGCGCGCCCGGCTGCGCGCCTGGCTGAACGACGGCCCCGGCCTGGCGCTGCCCGACGGCCTGCTGGACGAGGCCGCGCAGCAGGCGCTGGACGCGGTCAACCGCGCCGGCGGGACGGTTTTCGCCGTGCAGGGGCTGGGCGGCGCGCCAGCGACCTCGCTGCCCGCCGGACTGGAATCGCTGCTGGTGAGCGGCGCGGGCGCGCTGGCCGCCGAAGGCGCCGCGGCCGCCG
>CALMIB010000334.1 GCA_937863945.1 uncultured Longilinea sp. | reverse complement strand
CGGAAGGTCAACTCGCGGGCGGCGCCGTCATCGGCGAGTTCCAGGGTCAGGCGGTGGCGGTTGCGCTCGTACAGGCCGCCGGTGTGGCCCAGGCGGCTGTATTCAGGCATGCCGTACAGGCGCAGCACCAACTTTCGATTAGGCGGACGCCATTGGCCCTGCCGTTCGCCAAGCAGCAGGCGCAACTGGCCGGGGGTGCGTTCCATGCGCAGCGCGCGCAGGCTGCTGGCCCCCTGCCGGTACGCCAGGCTGTGGCCGTCATCCTCGTACAGGTTGAACTCGCAATCGCCGGGATAAATTTCCAGCGTCAGCGGGCTGAACGGCTTTTCGCCGGTGTGAGTCATTTCCGGGCCCACCGGCAGGATGGCGCCGCCGCGCACGTACAGCGGCATGTGCTCCAGCGGGGCCTCGGCCAGGATGTGCCGCCCGCCCGGCAGCGCCTCGCCGCTTTCCCAGGCGTACCAGTCGCCCTCGGGCAAATAGACGCTGCGCGCACGCACGCCCGGCCGCACCACCGGCGCCGCCATCAGGAACGGCCCCAGCAGGAACTGGTCGCTCAGATGGGCGGTGAGCGGGTCGCCGGGAAAATGATAGAGCAGCGGGCGCATCACCGGGTCGCCGCGCTGGCTGGCGTTCCAGAACAGCGAATAGAGGTACGGCAGCAGGCGGTAGCGCAGGCCGAGATAGGCGCGCGCGATGCCCTCCACCTGCGCGCCAAACGACCACGGTTCCTGGCGGATGGTGCCGATGCACGAGTGGCCGCGGCAGAACGGGAACAGCGCGCCGGCCTGAATCCAGCGCGCGAACAGTTCGGGGCTGGCGTTGCCGGTGAACCCGCCGATATCCACCCCCACGAAGGGCACGCCGGAAAGCCCCATGTTGAGCAGTTGCGGCAGCGACATCTCCAGGTGCTCCCAGGACGAATGGTTGTCGCCCATCCACGAGGCGGTCCAGCGTTGAATGCCGGCATAGCCCGAACGGCACAGCGCGAAGGGGCGCTCGCCCTCCAGGGCGTGCTCCATCCCTTCGTAGCAGGCCTGCGCCATGCCCAACCCGTACAGGTTGTGCAGCTCGGCGTGCGTGCTGCGCTCGTCCGGCGGCCCCTGCGGCGCGTCCAGCGGCAGCGTGCGCGTGCCCCCGCCGCCCTCGCTGAAAGGCCGGTCAAAAACCACCGGCTCGTTCATATCGTTCCAGATGCCGGCCACGCCCGCGGCCAGCAGGCGCGCCTGCTGTTGGCCCCACCAGGCGCGCACGTCGGGGCGCGAAAAATCCGGCCAGACCGAATCGTCCGGCCAGACGTAGCCGGGAGCCTCTTCGCCCTGCGCGGTGCGCACAAAGGCATCCTGCGCCTGGCCGCTGGTGTACACCTCGTAAGCGGGATCGACCTTGACGCCGGCGTCGGTGATGGCCACCAGGCGCACGCCGCGCGCCTTCAGGTCGCGGGTCAGCCCGGCCGGGTCCGGGAAGGTCTCGCGGTTCCAGGTGAAATCGCGGTAGCCGTCCATGTAGTCGATATCCAGGTGCACGGCATCCAGCGGGATCTTGCGGCGGCGGAACTCCTCCACCAGGTCGCGCACTTCCTGCGCGCTGTTATAGCTCCAGCGGCTCTGGTGGTAGCCCAGCGACCACAGCGGCGGCAGCGGCGCGCGCCCGGTCAGCTCGCTGAAGGTCTGCACCACCTCGGGCGGGTTGAGCCCGCACAGGATGTAAAAGTCCAGTTCGCCGCCGTCGGCTTTCACGTTCAGTTCGCCGGGTTGGGTCAGGTCGAATTCGGAGTGAAAGGTGTTGTGGAAGAACAGTCCCCAGGCCAGCCCGGGGCGCAGCGCCAGCGCGAAGGGAATGGCGATGTACATCGCCTCCACGTCCGGGCCGTGCATGTGGTTGGGGTCGGTGGCCCAGTGGATCATGCGGCTGCCGGTCTTTTCCAGCAGGCTCGGGCGCTCGCCGAAGCCGTAGAAATGCTCGCCGGGTTCCACCGGCAGGCGCAGCGCCAGCGGGCCGCCGGGTTGGACGGCGGGCAGCTCTTCCAACCGGAAGAAGCGCTGCTCGGTGAATTCAAAGTACAACCCGCCGCCGCGCTGGTAGATGACCTGGAACGCGCCCATCTCAAAGCGGATGGTCTGGCCGTCTTCGCGCAGCGCGACGGCCGGAATGGGAAAATCGTCGTCGGCCGGCACCACGTCCCACGATCGGCGCGGCGCGAACTGGCCGCCGGGCGCGATGCGCAGCCGCGCGATGCGTTCACCGATGGCCGAAATGCGCAGGTGGGCGTTTTCGAAGATCAGTTCAAGATCACGGCCGCCCTGCCAGAAACGCAGCAATGAACCAGGGTGGCGAAGGGGTTGTGTCATGTGAACCTCACGGCGAAGAATGGATTACCCTGATTCTATCACCGCGGGCTCAAAATTGACCTGAGAAATGCTTTGCAGGTGTGTTGGGCAGGCCGTTGCGGCCGGTGAGCAGCCGCGCGGTTAGGCCTGCGGCGGGTTCAGGCGCGATTTCACATCCTGCAGGTCGCTGCGGATATCGGAGAGGGTTTCGTTGATGCGGAAGAACAGGATCACCTGCTCGCAGACGATGCGCACGATCACCGGGCCAATGAAGATGGTCAGCAGCCCGCCGACGGCGCTGGCCGCGCTGCCGTAGCGTCCCAGGTTGGAAAACAGCGCTATCAACCCGCCAATCACCATCAGGCCTGAGCCGATCCAGAAAATGAAACGGATGATGGTCGGGGTGATCATCTTACGAAAAGAGAAAAATTCCTGCATGGTTGCGTGTCCTTTCGAGAGAATGTGACTGCCAATCATTATGGCACAGGTTTACAAATTAATTGGTTGAAAACGAGGAGAATGTACAAAAAACCGCCTCTCCGGCGGTTCAATCAGAAATTCTTCAGGCTCCTCGTCGAGGACTCGAACCTCGAA
>CALMIB010000333.1 GCA_937863945.1 uncultured Longilinea sp. | reverse complement strand
AGGGAGTCAGAGTATTTGGGAATGGAATCTCCATGATGAAAACAGGTATTGGAATAATAGAAGGTTTACAGTCAAAAATCGTAACGGACCTGAAAATCAACTTCAATTTCATGCACAGCCGCCGCGTCCAGCCAGCCGCGGGCAGCGGCATCGCGCGCCATGCTCAGGCTGTCGGGCGCCAGCAGCAGGGGCACGCCGCTGGGACCCAGCGCCAGCACGGCGGCATCGCGGCGCGGGTCGGGGCTGACGTCACGGATGTACACGGCCAGCACCCGGCCGGGATTTTCCGCGACAAAGCTGGCATAGATTTCAGGATCCTGCTGGCCGCTGTCGCCGATGAGCAGGAAGGGCAGGTCGGGAAAGAAACCAGTAATTTGGCGCAGCAGCCCCAGCTTGTGATCGAAGTTGTCGGTGGGCAGGAGTTCCTGGTCGCTGATGCCCCAGTCGCGCAGGAAGGCGACCCGTTCGGGCAGGCCGTGTGCATCAAAGGTTTCATCCAGCAGGTCGTGCAGATTCCACGGGCTGCTGGAAACGAAAAAGAGCGGAGCGCTGCCCTGGTGCAAGCCGCGGTAGAGCGCTGGAGCGCCGGGGAAAGGCAGTCGCTGGCCGGCGCGTCCGCTGAGCAGGCTGCGGGCCAGCCCGGCCAGGCTTTGCACGTTGGTGACCAGCAGCGTATCGTCGATGTCGCTGATCACGCCGAAGCGCGCCGGGCGGGCGTTTTGTACCAGCGGAACGGCGGTGCGCGGCGCGGCCGGCAGGTTGCGGTGGGGCTCGGGCAGGCTTTCGAGCTCCACGGAATCCGGCGCCGCGCCGGGCAGATGCAACTCAAAATAACCTTCCGCGTCGCTGCACATCTCAAGGGTCTGGCCGCCGGCATGCGCCAGGATGCGCGCGCCGGGAATTTCATCGCTGTTGGCGCGGCGGTACAGGTCCAGCAGATCGTCCCACAGACTGTCGTTGTCCGCGCCGGTGATGGAAGTGCGCTGGCGCAGCGCGCGGCCCTTCAGGTACAGCCCGCCGGGGTGGGTAAACGCCACCAGCGGGACAAGCCTCACCGGTTCCAGGCTGCCCAGGCGGTCTGCCAGGCGGTACTTCAGGCGGTCGATCCATTCTTCCACGTCATTTGCCGGCGGCGCCAGCTTTTTTTGCCATTTGCTCATGGGGGCCTTCTCAGCATGCAACTGGATGTTCCAGGCGATTTTACCGCAAATGCGTTTTGGGGGCTTGTATTTTCAAGCGGATATGGATAAAATCTTACAATGTTGATTATGATTATCAATAAATCATAATCACACATTTGTAAATTGATTATTTAACGGTTCGTTAAAGGTTTTGAAACCGTATTGACAATGGCAAGGTTAATCGGTATGATGGAAGCGTAATCAGGGGTGATTACAGGTAAAGACAAGAACTGAATAACGACTTCCGTGTCATGTGGAGGCGATGATTCGAGACCAGTAAATTGGTCGCTGTTCCTCAGCAGGGGGAGGGGTCTCGATGAGCCAATAGCGAAACCGTCCACGCGATTACTCGCAGGCCGGTTTTTTGTTTAACCAGGCCGGAGCAGGCAAAAAAAAACTGCGTGTCAGCAAAGTGTAAGCGCTGGCGTGTAGGATGGAAGGACAGGCGGGATGAAAATTCCGCAGGTGTTGTCAATAGGGGAGAATACCCTGCTTTTCAGAGGTGGATCTCAACTTACCCGGGTTGATCCCGGAAGGGAAACTGCATGGGGGAGTCAGAGACAAACGGAGCATGAATGAGGACGGCTGTTCAAAAGTCCAAAGCCAGGATCTTGCCAAAAATTGATTTCCGGGTGGAGCACGACATCCTCAACCGAAGCCGCTCGCAGCAATGGGGCTGGCTGACGGCCGGAATGGTAATGCTGGATATGCTGATGATCGCTGCCGGCTTCATTTTGGCATACGTCGTGCGGTTTTCGCTCAACATCCCCATCTTCTTTTCCGGGGAAGAAATGCCCACTATCAGTTTCTATCTCACAGTGGGAAGTCTGCTCATCCCGTTGTGGATTGGAATTTTCGCAATGGCCGGCCTGTACTCGCGCCAGAAGATCCTGGGCGGCACGCGCGAATATGCGCTGATCTTCAATTCCACCACCATCGCCATGTTCTTCGTCATCACGGTCAACTTCCTGGTGCCGCAATTCATCCTGGCGCGCGGCTGGCTGCTGTTGACCTGGGTTTTCGTGTTCTTCTTTGTGGCTGTGGGGCGGTTTTGCCTGCGGCGGGTGATCTACTGGCTGCGCACCAAGGGGTTGTTTATTACGCCCGCGCTCATAATCGGCGCGAACGAAGAGGCGCGCCTGTTGGCCGAGCAGTTCCTCAACAAACGGGCTTCCGGCCTGAACGTGGTCGGGTTCATTTCAGACTCGGTGCCGGCCGGCACCGAGTTGGTGCGCGGGATCAACGTATTGGGCAGCATTGAGGATATTTTGGCCATTTCGCGGGAGAAAAACGTCGAAGAGGTGATCGTCACGGCCAGTGATGTATCCTCGCAGGATGTAGTGACCGTCTTCCGGCAATTTGGCATGGCCGAAGGCGTCACCCTGCGGCTTTCGTCCGGCCTGTACGAGATCATCACGACCGGCCTGGAGGTGCAGGAGCTGGCTTCCGTTCCGCTCGTCAGGGTCAACCGGTTTCGATTGACCGGGTTGGACCAGGTGATGAAAGTGATCCTGGATTACAGCATTGCCCTGGCCGCGCTGGTCATTGTCCTTCCCCTGTCGGTGCTGCTAACTATTCTGATTAAAATTGATTCAAAAGGTCCTGTTTTTCACCGCCGCCGGGTCATGGGGGTGAATGGGCGGTCCTTTGATGCCTTCAAGTTTCGAACGATGCACGTGAATGGGGATGAAATCCTGGATGCCCACCCGGAACTGAAGGAGGAACTGGCCAGGGAGCACAAGCTGAAGAACGACCCGCGCATCACCCGGCTTGGCCGGATCTTGCGCAAGCTCAGCCTTGACGAATTGCCCCAGGTGTTCAACGTCCTGCGCGGCGAGATGTCCATCGTCGGCCCGCGGATGATTTCACCGGAGGAAATGGAAAATTATCAGCAACTGGGCATGAATCTGCTGACCGTGAAACCGGGCATCACCGGTTTGTGGCAGGTCAGCGGCCGGTCGGATGTTTCCTATGAAGAACGCGTGCGGATGGATATGTACTACATCCGCAATTGGAACATCTGGTTGGACCTGCAGATCATTTTGCGAACGATTCCGGCTGTGTTGATCAGCCACCGCGGGGCGTACTGAGCAGACGGGAAAACAGCGCAGCGCCGGATGGATTGCCAGAGGAGGCAGGTGTGAAAATTTTGGTGACGGGTGGGGCGGGTTTCATCGCCTCGCATGTGGTTGACCTCTATCTTGCCAACGGGCACGAAGTGGTGATCCTCGATGACCTGTCCACCGGGCGCGCCTCCAACCTGAACCCGGCGGCCCGTTTCATCCACATGGATATCCGCGATCCGCGCGTGGCGGAGGTGTTCGAGCGCGAACGGCCGGCGGTGGTCAACCATCACGCCGCGCAAATGGACGTGCGCCGCTCGATTATCGAACCGCTCTTCGACGCGGAAGTGAACATCGTGGGCTCGTTGAACCTGCTGGAAAATGCCCGCAAGCACGGCGTCCAGCATTTTATCTATATCTCGTCCGGCGGCGCGGCGTATGGTGAACCCAAGTACCTGCCCTGCGACGAGGAACACCCCGTTGATCCGATTTGCCAGTACGGCGCCAGCAAGCACACCGTCGAACATTACCTGCATATGTATCGCGTCAATTACGGTCTCGAATATACGGTGCTGCGCTACCCCAATGTTTACGGCCCGCGCCAGGACCCCAAGGGTGAGGCCGGCGTGGTGGCAATTTTCACCGGCCAGATGTTGAGCGGCAAGCCGGTGACCATCAACGGCGACGGCGAGCAGGAGCGCGATTTTGTCTTCGTCGGTGACTGCGCCCGGGCCAACCTGATGGCCGTCACCCAACCGCACCCCAGCGGAATTTACAACCTGGGCTGCGCGCGCGGAACCAGCATCAATCAGATCTTCCAGGCGCTCAAAGAGATTACCGGCTATCCCTATGAGGCGCTGCACGGCCCGGCGAAACTGGGCGAAACCCGCAAGATTTACCTGGATGCTTCCAGGGCCAGGCAGGCATTGGGCTGGACTCCGGCGGTGGATTTGCGGGACGGCATGCAGCAAACCGTGGATTATTTCCAGAAAGCGGAGTTGCTCAGTTGATTATCGTTCAATCTCCCCTGCGCATCAGCCTGTTTGGCGGCGGCACCGACTTCCCGGAATTTTATCTCCAGGAGGGCGGCTGCGTGCTTTCCACGGCGATCGATAAATACATCTTCGTCGTGATCAAGCAGCGTTACGATGAGAAATTGCGCATCGGCTACACGCGCACCGAAATGGTGGACAGCGTCGATGAAATTCAGCATGAGCTGATCCGTGAAGCCCTGCGCGTGACCGGCATCACCAGGGGCGTGGAAATCACCACCATGGGCGACATCCCTGCCGGTTCGGGGCTGGGCTCCTCCAGCGCGGTGACGGTGGGCGCGTTGAACGCGATGCACACCCACCAGGGCGAGAACGTGCCGGCCTCGCGCCTGGCGCGTGAAGCCTGCGAGATCGAAATTAAGCGCCTGAATAAACCGATCGGCGTGCAGGATCAGTATATTTCCGCTTTTGGCGGCCTGCGGTTCATTGAGTTCCACACCGACGGCTCGATCCAGGTGGAACCGTTGGCGCTGGATGGGCTGGTCAAGCGCCGCCTGAACGAAAACCTGCTGATCTTCTTCACCGGCATCACCCGCCAGGCCGACACCATCCTGGCAGAGCAGCAGGTGAACATTTCGCAGCGCACGGCCATTTTGCGCCAGATGAAGGAAATGGCCTACACGGCCCGCCGCGAGCTGGAAGCCGGCAACATTGACGCGCTGGGCTACCTGCTGCACGAGAGCTGGCTGCTGAAGAAACAACTGGCCAGCCGCATCAGCAACGGCATGATCGAAGAAGCCTACCATGCAGCCCGCGGAGCGGGCGCTTTGGGCGGCAAAATTTCGGGGGCGGGCGGCGGCGGTTTTCTGCTGCTGTATTGCCCCTACGAGCGCCGCGAAGCCGTACGAGCGGCTTTGAAGGATTTTCAGGAATTACCTTTTCAACTGGAGCCTGACGGCAGCAAGGTGATTTTTAACTACCGCCGTTGATCCCAGGGGGATCCCTCAAGAGGATGGTAAGAAGAGGAACACTATGGAACGAATCAACCAGTACATCGATGAAATGAAAACGGCCATTGACCTGATCCCGATGGATCGATTCGATCAGATCGTGGAAATCCTGCATCAAGCCCGCTTGAATGGACAGCAGGTCTTTATCATGGGCAACGGGGGCAGCGCGTCCACGGCTTCCCATTTCGTCTGCGACCTGGCCAAAAACACGCGCAACTACGGCTGGCCGCATTTCCGCGCCATCGGGCTGACCGATAACGTGGCGATTTTGACGGCCTATGCCAACGACGAGGGCTATGAGAATGCGCTGGCCGGGCAACTGGCCAACCTGCTGCGCCCCAACGATGTGGTCGTAGCCATTTCGTGCAGCGGCAACTCGGCCAATGTCATCAAGGCGGTGGAACTGGCCAACCAATCCGGCGCCATCACAATCGGGTTGACCGGGCGCAAGGGCGGCAAACTGGCTACGATGAGCCATGTCAACATTTCCGCCCAGGCTGATGCCATCCAACAGCAGGAGGATGTTCACCTCATGTTGTGCCACATGATCACGGTCGCGCTCAACGAGTTGCCCAGGGTGGAAGTCATTGCCCGCCGGCCGGCTTACGCCGAACCCAACACGTTGACCTTGATCAAGAGCCTGTTTGGCAAGGATGTCGTCGAGGAAACGGGCGAACTGGCGCCCCAGGGAACGCCGGCCGAACTGGTGCAAAAGATCAGCCGCGAGATGGCGCAAAACCTGGACCTGCACGAGATGCTGACGTATGTGTTGCAGATGACGCTAGACAGCGTCGGCGCTTCCAGCGGCAGCATCATGGTGCTGAACGATGAGGGCGAGGTAGTTGACGGTCTGCTGGCGTATGCCGGAAAGGTCAACACCGGCTCGCTCGACCGGCTGGAGGAGATCAAGAAGCAAGGCCTGGCCGGCTGGGTGGTGGAAAACCGCCAGGCCGCGCTGGTGAAAAACACCCGCGACGACCCGCGCTGGCTGCGGCGCGAATTTGAAGAGTCCACCGGCGCGTCGCGATCGGCGCTGAGCGTGCCGCTCATCACCCAGGACCGCGTGGTGGGCGTGGTGACGCTGGTGCATCCCAAGGCGGGCTGGTTCACCATGGAAGACCTGGCGTTGTTGACCGCCATCACCATCACCATTTCCTACTCCGTCACCGCGCGCAAGAAAGTCAACGGCGACTGACCCGGGGAAAGGTGGGCTATTTGGAATGAGAGGAAATGTGATCGAGCGCTTCAGCCAGCGAATCAAAAACGCGGAAAGGTTGCAGCAGGGCGGCTTCTGGCAGGCTGGCCTGCTGCAGGCCACGCCCCGTGCGCACCAGCATGGCTTCGCGCACCCCGGCGGCCCGACCGGCCTGCAAATCGCTGAGCGCATCACCGATCATGAAGGAACGGCTCAGATCCAGGCTCAACGCCTCGGCCGCCTGCAGGAGCAGACCGGGGCGGGGTTTGCGGCAGTCGCAGCGGGCTTGCGGGGCGTGCGGGCACATGAAGGCGCCGTCCACCCGCCCGCCGTGTTTTTTGACCGCCGCGATGATGCGCCGGTTGAGATGTTCAGCCTGCGCCAGCGTGATCAGGCCGCGGCCAACCGCGGACTGGTTGGTCACCAGAATAATTCGATACGGGCTGCTGCTGAAACTTTGCAGCGCCGCCAGCGCCGCCGGGAAAAACTCCACGTCACTCCACGAGCGCACGTACTCATCCCGGTTTTCAATGATGACACCGTCGCGGTCGAGGAAAACGGCTGGTTCCATGTGCTCCATTATACGCACAAAACCGCGCGGTGTTTGGAT
>CALMIB010000332.1 GCA_937863945.1 uncultured Longilinea sp. | reverse complement strand
TACCGGCCCGGTATATCCCTGGTCACGGGTGCGGGCGTGGACCGCGATCAACGCGCCGCCGTTTTCTTCGATGATTTTGGCGATATCGAGATAATTGCGGCTGGCGTCGTCCCAGCCCAGGCGGATTCTGCCCGTAACCGGTATCTTTAACTCGCGGGTGAGGGTGGAAAAAATCTGTGCGATTTTTTTCGGCGTCCGCAACAGGCCTGCGCCTGCGCCGCGGCCCGACACGCACCGGGCGGAACAGCCCATATTCACATCGATGATATCGGGCTGCCAGCGCAGCAACCGGTGAACCGCCTTCACCAGGCGTTCAGGGTCATCGTCAAAAACCTGGTAAGCGACCGGGCGTTCTTCTTCCGAAAAGAATAGGTGTTCCTCCAGGTAGGGATAGCCGTTCAAGATATCGATGGCGTTCATGAATTCGGTGTAGCTCAGCGCAGACCCCAATGACCGGGTAAGCGACCGGAACGGCGCATCGGAGATTCCATCCATGGGCGAAAGGATCAGGTCGCCATTCACCGGCAGATCACGGATCAAAAAGGCGGGTTGAGTTTGTACGTTCGTGGTAATCCTATTCATCGGGTTATCTTAACATAGGAGCATGGCTTTTGGCAAACCTAGCGAGCGGCGGCCAGGTTGATCTCGCGGATGGCCGGCGGGATCAGTTCCCAAACCTTGCTGGCGTAGTTTTCGATGAAGTAGCGGTCGTGGGCAACCGTGAGAATGGTGCCCTCGAAATTCGACAATGCCTCCTCAAACCGGGCGCGGGAAGGGATGTCCAGGTGGTTGAGCGGCTCGTCGAGCAGTAGGAAATTGTATCCCTGCGCTACCAGGCAGGCCAGCGAGAGCCGCGACCGCTCCCCGTAGGAGAGTTTCCCGGCAGGGATGAAGACATCATCACCTTTGATGAGATATTTAGAAAGAAATGAGCGGATTTCAGTCTGGTTCCAGCCGGTCAGCCCGTCCATGATTTGTAGAGCGTTTTGATTTGGTGGCAGCTCCTCCTGCTCCTGAGCCATGTAACCCAATTTGACGTTGCTTCCGAGGCGAATTTCACCTCGCAAGGGTTGCAGTTGGCCGGTGATGGCGCGCAGCAGGGACGTTTTTCCGGATCCATTTGGGCCGATCAGGGCTACCCGGTCGCCGTACTGGATGTGCAGATTTAGGCCCTCGAGCAGCCGGTTGCCAGGGTAACCAATTTCCGCATCTTCGATCGCCAGCACGTGACGTGCGCTGTGCATGCCCTTCGAGAATTCGATTTTCATCTGCCAGGAACGCCCTGGCTTGTCAACCCGGTCAGTAGTGAGCAACTTATCAATGCGCGCCTCGATGTTTTTGGCGCGCCGCACGGTTCCCAGCCCGCGATTGGCAAAAAAGCCTTTGGCAAATTTATCGCCGGTATCGGCCTTGCCGCCCTTACGAAATTTTGCCAGGCCGCGCATGTGGACGGCGCTTTCACGCAGGCGGGCGATTTCGCTCTGCTGGTCGGTGTACTCCTGCCGCTGCCGGTCGCGCTCGGCTACTTTTTGTTCCAGGTAGGCAGAATAGTTACCTGCGTAAGCTTTCAGCCGGTGGGTGGCCGCGTCCAATTCGAAAATGCCGGTCGCAACCTGGTCGAGGAAGGCGCGATCATGCGAGACAACCAGCATGCCGCCGCGGTAATGCGATATCCATTCCTCCAGCCAGGCCAGCATCTCCAGGTCGAGGTGGTTGGTGGGTTCGTCCAGCAGCAGCAGTTGCGGATTGGAGAGCAAGACGCCCGCCAGCGCCAGACGGGTTTTTTGCCCTCCGCTGAGCGCGCTGACCGGCAGCGTTAATGGCAATCCATCCAAACCCAGGGCGGCCAGCGCGGGCAGGCTTTGGCCTGCGTTGGCAGACGCGTGCAGTAGTTCCTCCAGTGTCCGGTCGTACTGCTGCAACAGGGCGCGGTCCTCGGGATTGGCTGCGAGGCGTTCGGCCAGTTGCCCGAGCAGGCTTTCCAGCGCCGGCAAATCGCCTTCCATGCGCGTGAGAAAGCTGCCCAGGGTGTCCTCCGCCTGGAATTTCAGCCCTTGTGACAGGTAGCCGAATCGCAGGGCAGGCGGTGAGAATTCAAACGATCCCTGGTCAGCCGTTTCTTCGCCGGCAAGGATGCGCAGAAGGGTCGATTTGCCGGAGCCGTTGGGGCCAATCAAGCCCCAACACTCGCCCGGGTTGACGCTGAACGTGATGTCAGCGAGGATTTTTTCGATGCCATAAGATTTGTGAACGTGATGAACGGATAACATGGAGA
Source organism: uncultured Longilinea sp. (assembly GCA_937863945.1). Classification (GTDB taxonomy): domain Bacteria; phylum Chloroflexota; class Anaerolineae; order Anaerolineales; family Anaerolineaceae; genus Longilinea. The sequence goes on along the minus strand of CALMIB010000332.1, from coordinate 2,287 downwards.
ACACCTCTAGCCAGGGAACAAAAAACCGAGGGTAACAGCCCTCGGCGCAATGTGCCAACAGGAATACTGCTTCCCGGAAAGAATCGATGTTAGAGGTTTGTGTCCGTCATGCGTTTGCCTGTCTCCAATTACCTGCAATCATCTTACCACAAGTCCTGGCCCCGGATAAGGAGAATTGGCGCGGCAAAGCGCATTGCGGCTGCCAATGTTGGCGGGGTAAATATCTTTTGCTGATATACTTTGGTTACTTATGCGCATCATGATCGCTGATTCTCATCCTGAAGTCCGCGCGGCTTTGCGGTTGTTGCTGGAAGAGCAGGCTGCGACCTGGATTGTCGCATCTGAAGCAGGCAATGCCATTGAACTCGTCAACCGCGTCCGCTCGGCCAATCCGCGGGTGATTCTGATTGACTGGGATTTGCCGGGTATGCGCGTCACCCAGGCAGGCGCCGGATCGCAGCGAGCCGATAAAATATTTGTTGCCCTCAAAGCGATTTCCCCACAGGCAAAAATCCTGGTGTTAAGCACGAACCCGGAGGCGCGCGACGAGGCGATACGGGCGGGCGGGGATGCGTTTCTCTGTAAAAGCGAGCCCCCGCAGCAGCTCATGGATGTCATTCAATCGCTGAGTGTTGGGATTGCTGAGGAACGGGCACAATCCTCCTGGAAGCCTTTGCCAAATTTGCCGGTTGAACCGATCAAGTAGTTCTTCCGGTGTGTGCCGGATCCTGACATAGGAGTGTACATTGACCATCCTATTCAGGAAGATATTCCTATTGTGTATGGACTGTAATATGAGTAAAATAGTCAAGTTACAGTTCTCTGTTGAGGTGTCCATGATTGATTATATTGCGGCATTTATCACCGGCTTGACCACGGGCGGTTTGAGCTGCCTTGCAGTGCAGGGCGGGCTGTTAACTTCGTCGATCGCCCGGCAGGTGGAAAACGAGGCCCGCAATGCGGTCGCAGGCCGGTCAGTCAAAGCGGCGCGGGTGAAAAGCGGTTCGCCGGCTGTGCCTGCCCGAAACAAGCGCTCCGCGCTGGCGATCACTATCTTTCTCGCGGCCAAATTGTTGGCGTACACGCTGGTCGGTTTCTTGCTGGGTGCGCTGGGTTCGGCGTTTCAACTGACGCCGGTCATGCAGGGGATTTTTCACCTGGCAATCGGCGTGTTCATGGTTGGCAACGCTTTGCGGATGTTCAACGTGCATCCGGTATTTCGGTATTTTTCTTTTGAGCCGCCCTCATTCCTGACGAGGTTCATCCGGCGGACCGCGCGCAATAGCCAGGGGGAATTTATCACGCCCGCCTTTCTTGGCCTGTTGACGGTATTCATCCCATGCGGCGTCACGCAAACCATCATGGCGCTTGCACTGGCAACCGGCGACCCAATTCAAGGCGCTTTGCTGATGTTTGCGTTCACCCTGGGCACTTCGCCGGTATTTTTTACGCTGGCGTACCTGTTCACCAGCCTGGGCGCAAAACTGGAACGTGGATTTCTGGTGGTCACGGCCGCGTTGGTGCTGATCCTGGGTGTGGTTTCGATGGATACGGGTTTAAACCTGGTGGGATCGCCGGTTTCCATCTCGCGCGTCTTTGCATCCCAGACCATTGAACATGCCAACATCCTGCAGAGCGCGGAAAGCGCAGTCATCCAGATCAATGTCGAAAACAGCCGCTATTCGCCCAACGTGGTTTATGCGCAAGCCGGCGTGCCGGTCCGGTTGGAATTGGTGACCGACAACACCCAAAGCTGCACGCGCGCATTTACAATCCCTTCCCTGGACATCGCTCAGATTTTACCCAAAACCGGCGTTGTCGCGATCGAAATTCCGGTGCAAAAGGCCGGCCGGCTGGGATTCACCTGCTCGATGGGCATGTATTCAGGTGAGATCATATTTCAGTGAGGAAGAAAATGGAAAAACGCGCGTACAAAGTGCCGGATATGCACTGCCCAAATTGTAAAATGCGCCTGGAAGGACTCGAGGATGAATTGCCAGGCATTCGTCAAATCTATGCCAGCTATCATCAGCAGACATTGAGCATCGAATTCGACGAACGTTTGGTCAGCGAAATTGAAATCATCCAGGCGGCGAAATTGATGGGGTATCAACTGATTGCTGATTAATATTTTGTGCTTTTTAGGCCGCCGGGGCAGTTATTGACCCGGCGGTTTTGATTTAAGAAATCCAGGCATGCGGCATCGGCATTGAATGGCTTGAACATATTGATCGGAAATGATAGCAGATTCTTAAAAGCTGATAGTCTTTGGCGGTCAATTTTGTTA
>CALMIB010000331.1 GCA_937863945.1 uncultured Longilinea sp. | reverse complement strand
CCGTTTAAATCTCCTCCAGATGATTCGGCAACGACCTAGTGCGGACCAAGTCCCAATGGTCGGAACTTATATCCATACACCAGCATCCCCCGCTGGCTGCCGTCGTCGCGCAGTTTGCGGGTGACCATCTCGACCGGCATGCCGATCTCAACAGACTGTTCGCCCAGGTCGGTGAGCTGGGCGGTGACCACCGGGCCTTCGGCCAGTTTCACCAGCGCCACAGCGTAGGGGGTGGTGGTTTCATAGCCGGTAGGCGCGTCGTGCATTACGGTGTAAGAAAAGACGGTGCCCTTGCCGCTGAAGGCGTAAGGTTCCTTGGCTTCCTTGCCGCATTCGGGGCACACGTCGCGCGGGGGGAAGAGCTTGGCCTGGCAATGCGGGCATTCTTCGCCCACCAGGGCATAGCGTTGTTTCTTCAAACGCCAGTGGCGCGGTATTTCCATGAATCAAATCTCCTCAAATAGGTTGGTTCAACCAATATACAGGCCGCGGCCTGTCAGCGGCTATCAATATACCGGGGAGAGACTCTCAAAAGCTATCAAAGAGGGGAAATTAACCACTGAGACATGGAGTACACGGAGAAGATTATAAAGAGAAAAGAGGAGAAGCGAAAAACAAAGGAAGGAAAATAACCACAGACACAGAGCACACTGAGTAAATGATAAGAAGGAGAAGAGGAGAAATAACCACGGAGACACGGAGAGCACGGAGCAGATGGTTTAGGGAGAAGAGTGTTTATTCTTTTCGCCTCTTTTATCCTTTTTCTTCTCTGTGTCCTCTGTGTCTGTGGTAATCCTCTCTTATCTTTCCAACACGTGCGCAATCGCCGTGGAGGCCGGGCCGCCCAGGGCCAGGGTGAGGGCGCGCTTGGCGCCGGGGATCTGGTTCGCTCCGGCTTCGCCGCGCAGTTGCAGCGCCGCTTCGACCACCTGGTACACGCCGGCGGCGCCCAGCGGGTAGCCGCGCGCCTTGTTGCCGCCCAGGGTGAGGATGGGCATGCGCCCGCGCAGGCTGAATTCGCCGGCCTGCGCCAGCTTCCAGGCTTCGCCGCGCGGCGCCAGGCCGACCGCTTCGAGCGTGAGCAGCGCGTAGATCGAACTGCTGTCCCAGGTCTCGAACAGGTCCATCTCGCCCGGCAGCACGCCGGCCTGTGCGCAGGCGGCAGCCGCGGCGCGGCGGGCGGCTTCGAAGGCCAGCGGATCGCGGCGGTCGTGCAGCGCCAGCGTGTCAATCGAGACGGCCGAGCCGGTCACGCGCACGGCGCGGTCGCGCTGTGCGTCGCTCAACTTCTCCGGCGTGGTTAACAGCACGGCGGCGGCGCCGTCGGCGTAGGGGGCAATGTCGAACATGTTCAGCGGGTCGGCGGTGACTTCAGCGTTCTCATACACGGCCGGTTTGATCGCCTTGCGGTACATGGCATTGGGGTTACCCGCGCCGTTCTCGTGCGCGATCAGCGCCAGGGGCATCAACGCGCTTCGCGGCGCGCCGGTTTCATATAAGTAGCGCTGCGCCACCAGCCCGGCCAGCCCGGAGGGGGTCAGGCCCTGCATGCCCTCGTAATCCATGTCCAACACCTGGCTGACGGCGGCCTCGGTTTGCGGGCCGACCGCGTCGGTGTATTTTTCGACGCCCAGCACCAGCGCGCAATCGATCAGGCCGCTGGCCACCGCCAGGTAGCCCACGCGCAGGGCGCCCGCGCCGGAAGCTTCGCCGGCCTCGACGGTGACGGCTTCGATGCCTTCCAGGCCGCTGTTGCCGGCCACCAGCGAGCCCAAATTGGCCTGATGCGAGAGCACCGGCGCCAGCAGGTTGCCGATGTATAGAGCTTCGGGACGCATATCGCCTGCATCCTTGCGCGCGGCCGAAAGGGCGCGGTGCGCCAGCGAGCGCAGCGAAAGCTCCCAGTGTTCGCCCACGGGGGTCTGCCCGACCCCGGCTATGACTACTTCACGCATGGTGGGCCTCCTATTCGGTCAACAGCTTGCCGCGGTAGCGCACGTAGGTGGCGTAGTCGATCTCGGTGCGGCGGGCGATGTAGTCGGCGGTTTTGGGGGCGGCGTCGCGGTGGTCGGCGATGCGCCCGGTGACGCGCAGCATGAAGGCATCCGAGCCGGCGCCGGAGCCGAACGAAACCATCAGGATGCGGTCGCCGGGTTTGGCCACGTCCAGCACGGCGGTCAGGCCGATCAGGGCCGCGCCGGCATAGGTGTTGCCGATGACCGGCACGAGCAGCCCGGTCTGGATCTGTTCGGGGCTGAAGCCGAGCATCTGCCCGACGCGCTGCGGGAATTTGGCGTTGGGCTGGTGGAAGACGGCGTACTCGAAGTCGGCGGCGGTGACGTCCAGTTCCTGCATCAGGCGCTCGCCGGCAGTGGAAATGTGCTTGAAGTAGGCCGGTTCGCCGGTGAAGCGCTGGCCGTGCTCGGGGTAGTGAGCGTGCTGGCGGCGCCAGAAGTCGGGCGTGTCGGTGACGAAGGAATAGGTGGCTTCAATGTTGACGACGGACTCTTCGGCCGGGCCAACGATGAAGGCCGCGCCGCCCGCGCCGGCGGTGTATTCGAGCGCGTCGCCGGGGCGGCCCTGGGCGGTGTCCATGCCGGCGGCCAGGGCGTAACGCGCCATGCCCGAGCCGACCATGCCGATGGCGGCGACCAATGCTTCGGTGCCGGCCTTGCAGGCGAACTGCCAGTCGGCCGCCTGGATATCTTCAGAGGCGCCGATGGCTTCGGCGACGACCGTGCCGGTGGGTTTGACGGCGTAGGGGTGCGATTCGGAGCCGACCCACACGGCGCGCAGTTCGGCCGGGTCGATGTGGGCGCGGGCGATGGCGTTGCGGGCGGCTTCGATCGACATGGTGATGACGTCTTCGTCGAGCCCGGGCACGGCCTTTTCTTTGACGGGCAGGCCGCCTTTGCTGCCGGTCCACACGCGGGCCACTTCGGCGGCGGGCAGGCGGTAGCGCGGGACGTAGGCACCGTAGCCGACGATGCCGACCGGGCGGTCGGGTTTGAGTAAGCGGGAGGATTGATTTTCCATAGGCTATTCCTTAATTATTTCCAAGAGGAAGATTCACCACGGAGACACGGAGGGCACGGAGAAAAAATGGATTTGATAAAGAACGCATCATAATACTTTTCGGACAATGCCTTTCGTGAGAACGGTAACGTTGAAATTGATTAATAGACCAACTTTGCATCCTGTGAGTTTCAAATAAGTGAGCAATTGGGCTTCGTGAATTGGATGGAGGGCGTCGATGGATTTGATTTCGATGACAACCTTGTTTCCACGATAAAATCCAATCTCAGTCCACTTTCCAATCTTACGCCTTTATACTCAACCGGCAAATCTTTTTGCTGTTCGAAATGAAGACCGGTCAAATCCAATTCTCTGGCCAGACAAGCCTGGTAAACGCTTTCAAGAAGACCGGGACCCAATTGCTTGTGGACTTCGATGGCTGCGCCGATGATTTTCCGGGTTAATTCCTCATGAAACATATCCCCACCCTTCGAGTTTTGGGTAAGTACTCTTCTCTTCCCTCTTTAAAAACTCTTCTCCGTGTTCTCCGTGTCTCCGTGGTGAATCCTATGAATGCCATTCCCTCAGTATCTCTTCGGCGCGGTCGACGCGCACGGCTTTCTCCGCCACCAACTGGTCGGCCAGCCGGTTGATCTCCTCGCCTTCAGCGCCGGCGGCGATGGCCACCTGGCGTGCGTGCAGCCCCATGTGCCCGCGCTGGATGCCTTCGGTGGCCAGCGCGCGCAGCGCGGCCAGGTTCTGCGCCAGCCCCACCGAAACGATGATCTCGGCCAGTTGCCCGGCGGATTGGATGCCCATCAGTTTGAGTGCGGCGCGCGCGGCGGGGTGCACGCGCGTGGCCCCGCCAACCGTCCCAACCGCCATCGGCATTTCCAGCGAACCGGTCAGGTTGCCGTCGCGGTCCATGCCCCAGGTCGAAAGGCTGGTGTAGCGCCCCTCGCGAGCGGCGTAAGCATGCGCCCCGGCCTCGATGGCGCGCCAGTCGTTGCCGGTGGCGATCACCACCGCGTCCACGCCGTTCATGATGCCCTTGTTGTGCGTCGCCGCGCGGTAAGGGTCGGCGGCGGCGAAGGCCCAGGCGGCAATCACGCCGTCGCGCACCTGCCCGGCGGGAAAATCGCCGAAGGCCAGCTCGGGCAGCGGGATGGTGCAGCGCGCCCTGGCGGTGCGCCGGTCGGCCAGGTTGGAGAGGATGCGCAAATGCGCGCGCCCGCCGGTGATGTGTTCCACCGAGGGGGTCAGGCGCTCCATGGCGGTGTTGACCGCGTTGGCGCCCATCGCGTCGCGCACGTCGTAAATCAGGTGCAGCACCAGGAACGACCCGATGGGCGAGTCTTCGATCACGCGCACTTCAATGTCGCGCGGGCCGCCGCCCAGGCGCTTGAGCACCGGATCGATCTCGCCGGCTTCGGCCAGCAGGCGCTCGCGCTGCTCGAGCAGCTTGAGGCGCGCGGCGTGCGGGTCATCCAGGTCGAGGATTTGCATCTGGCCGATCATTTCGGGCGCGCTGGCGCTGGCCGAAAAGCCGCCTCCCGCGCGCGCCAGGCGGGCCATGAAGGACGCGCCCGCCACCACCGACGGCTCTTCGATCGCCATCGGCACCAGCACCTCGCGCCCGTTGACGACGAAGTTCTGCGCCACGCCCAGCGGCAGCCCGAACACACCCACCGCGTTCTCGATCATGTGATCGGCCTGGTCGGCGGTCAATCCGCCGCGCAGCGCGTCCAGGTCGGCGGCATCCAGCCCGGCCTTTTCGGCCAGCCAGTCCAGCCGTTCGGGGATGGACAGGTTGTAGAATTTGATTTTTTCCGCGGGCATGCGGCCTCCTGGTGTGAAGTTTGAGCGAATCATACCCGTGGGGGTCTGGCAAAAGCTATCAGAAAGAGCGTGAAGGGTGCATGGTGAAGCATTGATTCGGTATTCGTGATTCAGGCCCGCCTCACCCGAAACGATGGTAGGGGCACGGCGGCAAGGATCAAATCAACGCAGTCAAAAACGGCTCAGCCGTGCCCGGATTGGCCGTTGCCTGCCTAGCCGTGCCCCCTACCCGCGTGCGCGTGAAAACGGCGGTCTTACGCCACCGTGTAACTCTGCCCCGGGCGCAGCAGGTGCACCTTCGCGCCGGTTTCGCGCTCCACCTGCTCGGCCCAGGCCACCGCATCCTGCGCGATCAGATCGAAGGTGTTGAAATGGATCGGGATGACGTGCTTTGGTTGCAGCAGCTTCACTGCGCGCAGCGCATCGGCCGGGCCCATGGTGTAATTGTCGCCGATCGGGATGACCGCCAGGTCGAGCTCTTCCTCGCCGATCAGGCGCATGTCGCCGAACAGGCCGGTATCGCCAGCCATGTAAATCTTGCGCCCGTCGTTGGTGGTCAGCAGGAAGCCGGCCGGGTTGCCGCCGTAGCTGCCATCGGGCAGCGCCGAGCCGTGCAGCGCCAGCGTCAATTTGAGGTAGCCAAAGGGGTGTAAATGCCCGCCGCCCAGGTGCTGCCCGTGCGTCTTGACGCCCTGTTTGCCCAACCAGTTGCAAATTTCAAAGTTGCTGACCACCAGCGCGCCGGTGCGTTTGGCAATGGCGACCGTATCGCCGACATGGTCGCCGTGGCCGTGCGTCACCAAAATGAAATCGGCCGGCAGGTCGGCGGCTCTGGCGCTGGCGGCCGGGTTGCCGCTGAAGTAAGGGTCCACCAGCACGTCGAAACCGCCGGTCTTCAGCCCCAGCGCGGCGTGCCCGTACCAGGTGAGCTGCGTGTTCATGGCTTAACCTGGCCTGACCCCGGCTTGCGGAAGGCGCGCGCCATCAGCAGCAGGCCCGCCAGGATGAGCAGAATGGGGCCGGCGATCTTGAGCGCCGGGCTGCCAAACAGCGTACCGAACAGCCCAAACACCAGCACGCTGATTGCCAGCATCCATTGGCCCACCGCCATCGAATCCTTGCCCCATCCGCCGTACCACGAGCCTAGGCACAGCCCCAGCCCCACGCCGCCGGGAATGAGCGTCCAGACGTAAGCCCAGGAGGCCCAGTCGTTGGTGAAGGTATTGTAGAAGAAGATCAGGCCGAGCATGAGCATGATGGAGCCGGGGATGAACAGCCCTGACAGTTCCTGGCGCTGCTGCGGCCAGAGCAGCGGCGGAATAAAGAAGCCCGCCGCCAGCAGGATGAAGATTACCGGCCACAGCTTATTGAAATTGACGCCGGGGAGAAGGTTGAAGAGAAAAAACAACACACCCAGCCCGATTAAAATCACGCCGGCAACCAGCGAGCCGCGGTTATTGGGGTTCATGGCATACTCCTTTCAGGTTCACAGGAAGGTTTTGAGATAAGGCGGCAGATGCCCGGTATCGTTGTGCGAAACCAGTTGCACGCGGCCGTCATGCTCGATGAGGATTTCGGTGATGCCGCAGTTGTTGATCTCGAAATTGGTCCAGCGCTCGGGCGGCAGGTCGAGTGCGCGGCACACCAGGTAGCGCAGCAGGTTGCCGTGCGTCACCAGAAGCGCGTGAGAATCGCGGCCGCCGGCGCGGCGGAAGTAGCGCGTGAAGGCGCGTTCGGCCTGGTAATGCCCGCGGGTCACCTCGCCCGGCTCGAGGTTGAGAAAATCATCCGACAGCAGCGGCGGGACGACCGGCACACACTCGCGCAGGTCGGGGTCCAATTGCAAGGTCAGGTTGGGAAAGCTGTGCGCCAGGACCTCAGCGGTCTGCTGTGCGCGGCGCAGGTCGCTGGAAAAGAGCGCCTGCACCGGCAGTCCCTGCAGGCGGCGCGCGGTGGTTTCGGCCTGCTGCGTTCCGGCGGGGGTCAGGCTGCCTTCCAGCGCATCTCCGTCGAGGTTGGCGCGGTCGTGCTGGGCGTGACGGATGAGATAGAGCGTGCGCGTGGACATGCTAAACCTAGTTTAACACGTGCCGCGCGGTTTGCAACCTGATCAAAGGGAGGAATTTGGGAAGAAGAATAAACAGGGATGAAGATGATGAAGATGATGGGAAGGAAAGAAGAAAGAATTACAGGATGCTTAGGATGGAAAAATAAGAAGAGGGATAACAGGGATGTAGAGGATGAAGAGGATAACAGAAACAGCATGGAACGATATTCGTTGATGCGTTATTCGTAAATGGGTGAACCGTGACTTTAAACGATACTCCAGCATAATGATTCGAGGCATGCTTTTTTTCAAAATCACCCACATTTATTTGTCCAAACCACCGCTTTGAGGGTTAAAATAAGATTAGCTCGTTTCGCGTCCACCCGTATGTGAACCTTCTCACAAATATGACAGGGAACGCCTTTTTCCGTGACCAATGATACCTAGTCAATTCAGCCAGGGTGAGTAAACTTACATATTTGGATGGAAAGAACGATTTTGCGCGCCGGCCCGTGGGGCCTGCGCAGCCCGGAATTCAATCATCACTTTTTAATGGAGTTCGCATCATGACAAAACAAATGATCACGATCGATGCCAACGAGGCAGTTGCCAACGTGGCATACCGCCTCAACGAGGTGATCGCCATCTACCCGATCACCCCCTCCTCCGGCATGGGAGAGTTCTCCGATGCCTGGATGGCCCAGGGCGTGAAAAACATCTGGGGCACCGTGCCCTCGGTGGTGGAAATGCAGTCTGAAGGCGGCGCGGCCGGCGCCGTGCACGGCGCGCTGCAAACCGGCTCGCTGACCACCACGTTCACCGCCTCGCAGGGCCTGCTGCTGATGATCCCCAATATGTACAAGATCGCCGGCGAACTGACCCCCACCGTGTTCCACGTGACGGCCCGCTCGCTGGCCGCCCAGGGCCTGTCGATCTTCGGCGACCACAGCGACGTGATGGCCACCCGCCAGACCGGCTGGGCGCTGTTGTGCTCGCGCTCGGTGCAGGAAGCGCCTGACATGGCGCTCATCGCCGCGCGCGCCACGCTGGCATCGCGCGTGCCTTTCCTGCACTTCTTCGACGGCTTCCGCACCTCGCACGAAATCAACAAGATCGAACAGCTCAGCGAAGACGACCTGCGCGCCATGATCGACATGGACAAGGTGATGGAATTCCGCCAGCGCGCGCTCTCCCCCGAGCACCCCGTGATGCGCGGTTCGGCCCAGAACCCGGACGTGTACTTCCAGGGCCGCGAAACGGTCAACCCGTTCTACACCGCCACCCCGGCCATGGTGCAGGAAGCCATGGACAAGTTCGCCGGCATCACCGGCCGCCAATATCACCTGTTCGATTACGCCGGCGCGAAGGATGCCGAAAGCGTCATCATCATGATGGGTTCGGGCGCCGAAACGGCGGAAGAAACCGCGCTCTACCTGAACGAAAAGGGCGAAAAACTGGGCGTGGTCACCGTGCACCTGTACCGGCCCTTCTCGGTGGAGCACCTGCTGCAGGCGCTGCCCGCCACCGTCAAGAAGATCGCCGTGCTCGACCGCACCAAGGAACCCGGCTCGGCCGGCGAACCGCTGTACAAAGACGTGATCACCGCCCTGGCCGAAGGCCTGGCCGGCGGCAAGGCGCCTTTCACAGCCTTCCCGACCGTCATCGGCGGGCGCTACGGCCTGGGCTCGAAGGAATTCACCCCCGCCATGGTCAAGGCCATCTTCGACGAACTCAAAAAGAGCCAACCGAAGAACCACTTCACCGTCGGCATCATCGACGACGTGGCCAACACCAGCCTGGAATACGATCCGCACTTCTCTATCACCGATCCCAGCACCAAGAGCTGCGTGTTCTTCGGCCTGGGCTCCGACGGCACCGTGGGCGCCAACAAGAACTCGATCAAGATCATCGGCGAAGAAACCGACTTTGCCGCCCAGGGTTACTTCGTGTACGACTCGAAGAAATCCGGCTCCATCACCACCTCGCACCTGCGCTTCGGCCCCAAGGCCATCCGCGCGCCGTACCTGATCAGCGTCAACGATGCCGATTTCGTGGCCTGCCACGCCTTCAGCTTCCTCGAGCGCTACGACGTGCTCAAGTACTCGAAGCCCGGCAGCGTCTTCCTGCTCAACAGCATCTACGGCCCCGAAGAAGTGTGGGACCAGTTGCCGCGCGAAGACCAGGAAACCATCCTCAAGAAGAAGCTGCGCTTCTTTGTCATCGATGCCTACGAAGTGGCCCAGAAGACCGGCATGGGCGGGCGCATCAACACCATCATGCAGACCTGCTTCTTCGCCATCTCCGGCGTGCTGCCGCGCGATGAGGCCATCGCCCAGATCAAGAAGAGCATCAAGAAGACCTACTCCAAGCGCGGCGAAGCCGTGGTGCAGCGCAACTACGAAGCCGTGGATGCTTCGCTGGCCCACCTGTTTGAGGTCAAGGTGCCCGAAAAGGTCACCAGCAGCATCGCCCGCCGCGCGCCGGTGCCCGCCGACGCCCCGCAGTTCATCGTCGAATCGCTCGGCCCGATCATCGCCAACGAAGGCGACGAACTGCCCGTGTCGAAGATGCCCGTTGACGGCACCTTCCCCACCGGCTCGGCCGCCTTTGAAAAACGCAACATCTCGCTCGAGATCCCGGTGTGGGAACCCGACCTGTGCATCCAATGCGGCAAATGCGCCATGGTCTGCCCGCACGCCGTCATCCGCATGAAGGTTTACGACCCCGCCCTGCTGGCGGAGGCCCCGGCCACCTTCAAATCGATGGACGCCAAGTTCAAGGAGCTGCCCGGCACCAAGTTCACCATCCAGGTGGCCCCCGAAGACTGCACCGGCTGCGCGCTGTGCGTGGAAGCCTGCCCTGCCAAGGACAAGACCCAGCCGTCGCGCAAGGCCATCAACATGGCCCCGCAGCCTCCGCTGCGCGAAGCCGAAGCCGAAAACTGGGACTTCTTCTACAGTAAGCTGCCCGAAGTGGACCGCACCGTGCTGGCGCTGACCACGGTCAAGAACGCCCAACTGCTCCAGCCGCTGTTCGAGTTCTCCGGCGCCTGCGCCGGCTGCGGCGAAACCCCCTACCTCAAGCTGGTCTCGCAACTCTTCGGCGACCGCACCGTCATCGCCAACGCCACCGGCTGCTCGTCGATTTACGGCGGCAACCTGCCCACCACCCCGTGGGCGCACAACCGCGAAGGCCGCGGCCCGGCCTGGTCGAATTCGCTGTTTGAAGACAATGCCGAATTCGGCCTGGGCATGCGCCTGACGCTCGACAAGCAGGCCGAGTTCGCCCGCGAACTGGTGCAGCGCTTCGCCGGCGACCTGGGCGAAACCCTGGTGACCGATCTGCTGAACGCCGACCAGACCAGCGAAGCCGGCATCCAGGCCCAGCGCGAGCGCGTGGCCCTGGTCAAGCAGCGCATCGCCGCTGTGAAAGACCCGGCTGCCCGCATGCTCGAAAGCGTGGCCGACCAGTTGGTCAAGAAGAGCGTGTGGATCGTCGGCGGCGACGGCTGGGCCTATGACATCGGCTACGGCGGCCTCGACCACGTGCTGGCCTCCGGCCGCAACGTCAACATCCTGGTGCTGGATACCGAAGTGTATTCCAACACCGGCGGCCAGTCCTCCAAGTCCACCCCGCGCGCCGCGGTGGCCAAATTCGCCGCCAACGGCAAGAGCCTGCCCAAGAAAGACCTCGGCCTGATCGCCATGTCCTACGGGTACGTCTATGTGGCCAAGGTGGCCATGGGCGCCAACGACGCGCACACCCTCAAGGCCTTCCTCGAGGCGGATGCCTACAACGGCCCGTCGCTGATCATCGCCTACAGCCACTGCATCGCCCACGGCATCGACATGCGCAAGGGCCTGGAACAGCAGAAGCTGGCCGTGCAGGCCGGCCACTGGCCGCTCTTCCGCTACAACCCGGCCCTGGCCGACGAAGGCAAGAACCCGATGCAGCTCGACAGCAAAGAGCCGTCGATCAAGATCGAAGACTACATCTACAACGAAACCCGCTACCGCATGCTGGTGCAGAGCGACGAAGCCCGCGCCGAAATGCTGATCCAGGAAGCCCGCGAAGATGTGAACCGCCGCTGGCAGACTTACAGCCAGATGGCTGCCGCCAGCTACAAGAAGGAAGAGTAGCCGGATTTGCTGAATAACCACTCCTGCGAAGGCAAAAAAACCGCCTTCGCAGGAGCCGCGCCTCTGGCGAAAGGGAGAATGAACCATGGTAGACCTGAGCACAACCTATCTCGGCTTGCAATTGAAGAACCCGATTGTGGCCTCGGCCTCGCCGCTTTCGAAAAAAGTGGACTCGGTCAAACGCCTGGAAGATGCCGGCGCAGCCGCCGTGGTGATGTATTCGCTCTTCGAAGAGCAAATTGTCCATGAGAGCTACGCGCTCGATCACTTCCTCAACAGCGGCACCGAAAGCTTTGCCGAAGCGCTGACCTACTTCCCCGACCTGGAAAAATACAACGTCGGTCCGGTGGAATATCTGGACCTGATCGCAAAGTTGAAGCAGACCGTCAGCATGCCGGTCATCGCCAGCCTGAACGGCGTGACCACCGGCGGCTGGGTGGAGCATGCCAAAAACATGGAAGAGGCCGGCGCAGATGCCTTGGAACTGAATATTTACAACGTGCCCACCGATCTTGCTGTGAGCGGAACCGACCTGGAACAATCCTATATTGACCTGGTCACCGACATCCGCAGGCAAATTCACATCCCGCTGGCGGTCAAACTCAGCCCGTTTTTCACCTCGCCGGCCAACATGGCTGCCCGCCTGGCCAAAGCCGGCGCCAACGGCCTGGTGCTGTTCAACCGCTTCTACCAACCCGACCTGGATATCGAAACGCTTGAAGTGCTGCCCATGCTGCACCTGAGCACCTCCGAAGCGCTGCTGCTGCCGCTGCGCTGGACGGCGATCCTCTACGGGCGCGTGAATGCCGACCTGGCGCTGACCAGCGGCGTGCACACCGGCCAGGACGCGGTCAAGGCGGTGATGGCCGGCGCGAGCGTGGCCATGCTGGCCTCGGAGCTGATCGCGCGCGGCGCGGGCCGCGTGACCGAGATCCTCGCTGAAATGAATGCGTGGATGCAGGAGTTCGAGTACGTTTCGGTGACGCAGATGCGCGGCAGCATGAGCCAACAGTCCGTAGCCGACCCGGCTGCGTTTGAGCGCGCCAACTACATGAAGGCGCTCACCAGCTTCGATAATCGCCTGGCTTAATCGCCGGCAGCAGTATATATCTCATCTCAGGAGAAGCGGGCGCCTGCAAAGCCCGCTTCTTTGTGTTTCGGGCGCCCAAAAGCATCCCTGGAATGATGAGCAGATTAATCCAAATGGCGGATGACATTCCTGTACCACGGCCTATAATCAAAAACATCGCATCCTCCAGGCAAGCTCAACAGGCAACCCTATGAACGCAGAAAATGAGCTCTCGACGGCTGAGGAAAGCCGCAAACCAGCGCTGCTCACCGGTTTAAGCTCTCAGGAAGTGCTGCAGCGGCGGGCGCAGTTTGGCGAAAACCGCCTGCCCGCCGAAAAAGGCATCTCCGCCTGGTCCATCCTGCTCAACCAGTTGAAAAGCCCGCTGGTCTATATCATCCTGGCCGCGGCCGCCATCTCCCTGCTGCTGGCCGAATTTGGCGACTTTGCCATCATCATGGTGGTGGTAGTCATTGATGTCATCCTGGGCTTCGTGCAGGAATACCAGGCCCAGCGCACCTACGTGGCGCTCAAAGGGCTGCTCAAACCCACCACCACCGTCCTCCGCGACGGGCAGCGCATGGAAGTGGAAGTGTGGGAACTGGTGCCGGGCGACCTGGTGCTGCTGAACGCCGGAGAAAAAGTGCCCGCCGACGGCGAGCTGCTGGAGGCGACCAAACTGGCCCTGGATGAAGCGATTATGACCGGCGAGAGCGAACCGGTGAACAAGCAGGCCTTCAACCCGGCAATTGAAAACCCGGGCGCGCAAAACCAGGCCTTCATGGGCACCACGGTGGTCACCGGGCGCGGCATCCTGCGCGTCACCCAAACCGGCACGCGCACCGAGCTGGGCCAGATCGCCGCCAGCCTGAGCGAACACGTCGAAGAAGATACCCCGCTGCAGGTGCGCCTGAAGGCTTTCAGCAAAATTCTAACCTACATCGTGGTGGTCGCCACGCTGATCATTCTGGTGGTGGGGCTGCTCATGGGGCGCGGGTTCTTCGACATGCTGCGCACCTCGATCATCCTGGCCATCGCGGCGGTGCCCGAAGGCCTGCTGATTGCGGTGACGGTCATCCTGGTGCTGGGCATGCGCAAAATCCTTAAACGCAACGGGCTGGTCAAACGCCTGCTGGCTGTAGAAACGCTCGGCTCGGTCACCACCATTTGCACCGATAAAACCGGCACGCTGACCGAGGGGCGTATGCGCGTGAACCGCGCCGCGCTGCTGGATGAGCAGCGCGCCTGGCAAACGATGGTGCTGTGCAACAACCTGGAAGGCCCGGTGGATATTGCCCTGTGGGAATACGCCGAGAGCCTGTCGCCGGGCAAGCCGCAAGCGCTGTTTGACAGCACCCTGCGCCTGGGTGAAGAGCTGTTCACCAGTGAAACCAAGTACATGATTACCGAAGTGACCGGCGCGCAGTTTAATGGCGAACACATTCTTTTCCTCAAAGGCGCGCCGGAGATTGTGCTGGGCATGTGCGCGGTTTCTGACCCCGAACGCCAGCACATCCTGGCGCAGGTGGACGAATGGGCCGGCGATGGGCTGCGTCTGCTGGGCCTGGCCTGCCGTCAGGGCGGCCCAATGTATGAGTACAGCGGTTACACCTGGCTGGGCCTGCTGGGCATGGAAGACCCGATCCGCGAGGGTGTCCAGGAAGCCATTCACGTGGCCGAACACGCCGGCATCCGCGTCAAGATGATCACCGGCGATTACCGCCGCACCGCCGAGCGCATTGCCGCCGGCATTGGGCTGATGCGCCCGGGCGACCCATCGCTGGAAGGCGGGCAGATCGCCGCGCTAAGCGATGCGGAACTGGCCGAGCGCGTGCAGGCTACCGCCGTCTTCGCGCGCATTCGCCCGCAGGACAAATTCCGCATCATCCGCGCGCTGCAAACCAACGGCGAGGTGACGGCCATGATCGGCGACGGCGTGAACGATGCCCCCGCCCTCAAACGCGCCAACATCGGCGTGGTGGTGGGCAGCGCCACCGATGTGGCCAAAGAAACCGCCGATTTGATCCTGCTCGACAACAACTTTCGCACCATCGTAGCCGCCATCGAAGAGGGTCGGGTGATCTTTACCAATATTCGCAAGGTGGTGGCTTACACCCTCTCCAATTCCTTTGCCGAAGTGCTGACGATTTTCACCGCCATGATGCTGCAGTGGCCTGCTCCGCTGGCGGTGGCGCAAATTTTGTGGATCCACCTGATCTGCGACGGCCCGCTGGATATTGTGCTGAGTTTTGAACCGAAGGAGCAAGGCGTGATGGATGAAAAGCCGCGCTCGCTGCGCGCGCCCATTCTGACCCGCCTGACCGGCGCATTGATCGGAGTCATCAGCATCACCAGTTCGGTGTTTGCCTTGCTGCTGTTCAATCACCTGTACCAGGTGCACAACAACCCGATCGAGGGACGCAGCATCGTGTTTGCCAGTTTCGCGCTCAACTCGATCGTTTACATCTTTGCCTACCGCAGCCTGCGCCTGCCATTGCATCGCATGAACCCTTTGAGCAGCAATAAGCCGCTCATCTGGGCGGTGCTGCTGGGCATCCTGACCATCGCCATTGCGTTTGTCATTCCGGGGCTGCGCGGCCTGCTGGGCATTGTGCCGCTGACGCTGGAGGAATGGCTGATGGTAATTGGCGTGGCGCTGATCCTGTTGGCTTTCGTGGAGATCGGCAAGGCCGTCAGCAATCGGCTGCACCTGAACGGCGACGCATGACCGCGGCGTGGATCAACGCGATGGAATTTCCAGCTTTCGAGAGGGCTGAATGGAAAAGCGTCATCGGGGCATTCTGGCCGGGCTGGCCGTCGCCGCAGGCCGGCATGACGCAAGAAAAAAGCCGCGGCGAGATGGCCGGTCATATCCGCGCGTGGCCAGAGACCGCCGCGATCCAGCACCGCATACCGTATATCGAATACCATCCCTTTACCTTTGTAATATATTTCACTAATCTTAATCGCCTTTATAACAATTGAAATGTCATTTTTTTTGTGATACTATGTAATTCAACCCCAATATATCTGATTATGGATTGCTAAACCACTCGTAAGACTTCCATCTGCTGAAAATAAAACCAAATAGTGCCTGAATCGTTTCTGCTGTCTTCCTGGGGAGGAATGTGATATGGATTCACGTCAAGAGAGCATCGCTCAATCGTTGTTAAAACGGGGGGTGTCGCGCCGCGACTTTCTCAAGTTCTGCGGAGTGATGGCCGCGGCGCTGGCCATGCCCAAAAGCGCCGCCGCGCAGATCGAGCAGGCGCTGGCTTCGCCCAGGCGCACGCCGGTGGTCTGGCTGGAGCTGCAGGACTGCGCCGGATGCAGCGAGGCCTTCCTGCGCGCCTCGCACCCCACCGCCACCGAAGTCATTTTGGACGTCCTCTCGGTGGATTACCACGAAACCCTCATGGCGGCCGCCGGCAAGCAGGCCGAAGAGGCCAAGGCTGCCACGCTGGCCGCCGGGGGGTATCTGCTGGTGGTGGAGGGCTCGGTTTCGCTCGGCGACGACGGCGTGTATTGCTGCATCGGCGGGCGCTCGTCGCTGGATTTGATCACCGAGGCCGCCAAAAACGCGGTGGCAGTCATCGCGGTGGGCAACTGCGCCACCTTTGGCGGGCTGCCCAAGGCCCAACCCAACCCCACCCAGGCCGTGGGCGTGATGGACGTGATCACCGACAAGCCGGTGCTCAACATCCCCGGCTGCCCGATGAACCCGGTTAACCTGACCGCCACAGTGGTGCACTACCTGACCTTTGGCGCGCTTCCCGAAATGGACAGCCTGCACCGGCCGCTGTTTGCCTTTGGGCAGCTCATCCACAACAACTGCGAGCGGCGCGGCCACTTTGACCGCGGCGAGTTCGTGCGCGCCTGGGGCGACGCCGGCCACCGCGCCGGCTGGTGCCTGTACCAGATGGGCTGCAAAGGCCCCATCACCTACCAGAACTGCCCGATCGTGCGCTACAACGACGGCACCAACTGGCCGATCGGCGCCGGGCACCCCTGCATTGGCTGCGCCGAGCCCGATTTCTGGGACCGGCCGACCTACGAGCCGATTCAACTGGACGCCTTCACGCCGCCCCTGACCTATCCATCCGTGTCCGCGCCAACCGACGGCATCACCGCCGAGGGCGCGGCCGTGACCGGCGGGGCGGTGGGCGTGGTGGCCGGGGCTGCGCTGGCCTTTGGCTATATGATCATGACCAAACGCTCCGAACACCTTGCGCCCAAGATCAGCGACGAAGAGCCGACCGATGACGCCGGACACCACCCGGAATAGGAGGCCGCCATGCCAATCAGTCGAAGAGATTTCTTGAAACTGGTGGGGGCCGGGGCGGTGGCGTTCTCGCTGCCGGCTCAACGGGTGCAGGCCAGCGGCCGCTTCGTCCGCGCCGAAACCAGCCATGCCATGCTGTATGACTCGGTGAAATGCGTGGGCTGCCGCGCCTGCCAGCAGGCCTGCAAAGCGCGCGCCGGGCTGCCCTATGAAAGCGACCCGACCGGCCTGTACGAAATGCCGCGCGACCTGTCGGCCAACACCTGGACCATTATCAAGCTGTATGACGGCGCGCAGCAGGATGCATTCGTCAAGCAGCAGTGCATGCACTGCATTGAACCGGTCTGCGTTTCGGTCTGCCCGGTGGCTGCCCTGGAAAAGACCCCCGAAGGTCCGGTGGTGTATCACGGCGAACGCTGCATTGGCTGCCGCTACTGCATGGCCGCCTGCCCGTTTGGCATCCCCAAGAGCCAGTGGGATAAAGCCCTGCCTTTGATTCAAAAGTGCGATTTCTGCGCCGACCGCCTCGCCGCCGGCGGTCAGCCCGCCTGCGGCGAAGCCTGCCCCACCGGCGCGTTGATTTTTGGCTCGCGCAAACAGATGCTGGATACCGCGCACGCGCGCCTGAACGCCGACAGCACTTATTACCCGCACGTGTACGGCGAAACGGAAGCCGGCGGCACCTCGATGCTTTACATCTCCGATGTCAATTACCAGGAGCTGGGCTTCCCGAAGCTGCCGGAAAAGGATCTACCTTCCATCACCTGGCCCTATATGTCAGGAGTGCCGGCGCTGATTGGGGTGATGGTGACCCTTTCCACCGGCATCTATCTGCGCACGCACCGCAATGAAAACGGCGCCCCGAAGAAGGAGGAGTGAGATGGCCGCCACCAGCTTTTCCACACGCTATCCGCAGCTCCACCTGCGCCGTTACAAGGTAGGCCCGGGCATCATTTTCATCTGGATCCTGGGCGCGCTGGGCCTGGGCGTGGCGGTGTACCGCTGGATCGCCGGACTGGGCGCCAC
>CALMIB010000330.1 GCA_937863945.1 uncultured Longilinea sp. | reverse complement strand
CCGCCCAGGTGGCTTTTTGGAAGGGCAACGATGCCGCGCTGGCCGAACGCATTTCGGCGCTGACCACGGAAAGCGCCTTAACGATCACCGGCAGCGTGGTGGATAATCCGGTTGTCAAGCTGGGCGGATTGGAAATTCAATTGCAAACCGTGGAGGTGAACAACCTGGCCGAGAACCCGCTGCCCTTCGAGCCGTACGGCGACACGCTGCCGCAGCTTGATTTCCGCCAGGACTGGCGCTCGATCGATCTGCGCCGCAAGGAAAACCTGCTGCTGTTCCAGGTGCAAACCACGGCGGAAGCCGCCATGCGCGAATTTTGGGTGAACAACCGCTTTATTGAAATTCACACCCCGAAGATCATCAGCACGCCCAGCGAGAGCGGCGCAGAGCTGTTCACCATTGATTATTTCGAGCGCAAGGCCTACCTGGCCCAGTCGCCGCAGTTCTACAAGCAAATGGCCATGTCAGCCGGTTTTGAGCGCGTGTTTGAATTCGGCCCGGTCTTCCGCGCCGATCCGTCGTTCACCTCGCGGCATATGACGGAATTCACCGGCGTGGACATGGAAATCTCATGGATCGAGACGCATGAGGACGTGATGGCGATGCAGGAACGCTGGCTGCAGTTCGTTTACCAGCGCGTCAAGGATGTGCACGGCGAGCATATTCAGGAAGTGTTTGGTCATGAAATGATCGTGCCAACGCTGCCGTTCCCGCGCATTCCGATGGCCGAAGCGGTGGAAATCCTTAAATCGCGCGGTTACCAACTGCCCGCCGACAAGAAGGGCGATATCGATCCGGGCGGCGAGCGCGAGATTGCCGCCTACGTGATGGAAAAATACAACCATGAGTTTGTTTTCCTCACCGACTGGCCGATCGCGGTGCGCCCCTTCTATCATATGCGCCACCCCGACAACCCCGGCCTGACCCGCAGCTACGACCTGATCGCCTGCGGCCTGGAAATCACCACCGGCGCGCAGCGCGAACACCGGCCCGACATCCTGGCCAAACAGGCGCTGGAAAAGGGCCTGCACCTCGAGCCCATCCAGTTCTACCTGGATTTCTTCCGCTATGGCTGCCCGCCGCACGGCGGATTCGGCCTGGGCCTCTCGCGCCTGTTGATGGTGATGCTCGGACTGAACAACATCCGCGAAACGGTCTTCCTGTTCCGCGGTCCCACCCGCTTGACTCCGTAATCCCTGGCACTTCCCTGAGGGCTGAACCGCTTCAGGGAAGTGCGTTTTCACCCCGGGATGGTGCCCTTGATGATCATCGCTGAAACGGTCCGTCTGCGTGCGATTGAAAGGCAAGACCTGCCGCTCTTCGTGGCGTGGTTGAACGACCCGGAAGTGCGCCAGAATTTGCTGGTGAATATTCCGCTTTCGCAGGCGCAGGAAGATGGCTGGTTTGAGCGGACGTTGACGCGCCCGCTGGAAGAGCAGCCGTTGGGAATTGAGGTGCGCACGCCGGAGGGTTGGCGCCTGGTGGGAAATTGCAGCTTCTTCGATCTGGATTGGCGCAACCGCTGCTGCGAGATAGGAATCTTTATTGGCGTTAAAGAATTTTGGAGCCGGGGTTACGGCACGCAAGTGATGCGCCTTATGTTGAATTATGGTTTTTACACCTTGAATTTGAACCGCATATATCTTAGAGTATATGAATCCAATCCGCGCGGAATCCGGTGTTATGAAAAGGCGGGATTCAGGCATGAGGGCCGCCTGCGGCAGGCCATTTTTCAGGACGGTCGCTATATTGATTTGTTGATGATGGGCATCATCCGTTCCGAATGGTCCGACTGAAAGATCCGGCTACGAAGTTCCAAAGGTAGGTGAGCAATGCCAACCGCAATCCGTTTTCGGCACGAACGCATGAATTTTGGGGATGTAAAACTTTATACCGGCACCGCCTGCCCGGAGCTGGCCGCCAGCGTGGCGAATTATTTGAATGTTCCGTTATGCGATCGCGACGTGGTGATGTTCCCGAATGACAATTTGTTCGTCAAGCTGCATTCCAGCGTTCGCGGGCAGGATTGCTACGTCATTCAAACCACCTCCGCGCCGGTGCACCGCAACTTGATGGAATTGCTAATCATGATTCAAACCCTGCGGTTGGATTCGGCGGCGCGCATCACCGCCGTAATTC
>CALMIB010000329.1 GCA_937863945.1 uncultured Longilinea sp. | reverse complement strand
GTCCGCAGCGCCGGCAGCGCGGCGTGCAGCGCGCGGGCGCGGTGGCTGAGCGTGTTCTTCTCCTCGCGGGTCAGCTCGGCCATTGTGCGGCCCAGCTCGGGCAGCAAAAAGAGCGGATCGTAGCCAAAGCCGTTGCTGCCGCGCTCCTCCGGCAAAATCTCGCCGTACACATCGCCTTCGCTGAATTGCACTTCCCCGCCGGGCAGCGCCAGCGCCACCGTGCAGTGAAAGTGCGCCGTCCACGGGCGCGGCAGGCCGCGCAGGTTGGCCAGCAGGTGGGCGCGGCGGTCGGCGTCATTGGCGCCCGGCAACGGCGAATAGCGCGCCGAATGCAACCCGGGCGCGCCGCCCAATGCGTCCACTTCCAGCCCCGAATCGTCGGCCAGCGTCAGCAGCCCGCCGGCGGCGGCATAGGCGCGCGCCTTGAGCGCGGCGTTTTCGGCGTAATTGCTGCCGGTCTCAGCCACCCGCAGATCGCGTTCGGGCAGCGCCAGCTCCACGGGCAGGTCGCCGAGCAGCTCGCGGAACTCGGCCAGTTTGCCGGGATTGGTGGTGGCGATCAGCAGGCGGTGCATTGAATAAACCTCATTATTATCAATTTAATCATAATAACTTGACTAGACTCTATCCACTTGCTATAATTTATTTCGTATAAATTATACCCGTCTCTGGTAAAAGAATTGTGAACCCACGCTACCCGCTGCGCATTAACGTTGGCTTTCTCCTCAATCAACCGTTTGGAACCTATCGCGAAATTCCCTTTGAGTTTGATTCGCTAAATCTCTGGGATGATCTACCGGCGAACGGTTTTTCGGGCATGGCGCGGGTTTCAAAAACCGGACAGGGCATCCTGGTCGATGCGGAGTTTCAGGCCGTGACGACCGTCGAGTGCGTGCGCTGCCTGAGCGAATTTCAGCAGCCGGTTCATACCCAATTTCAAGAATTGTATGCGTTCAAATTCAACCAGGTAACCGATTCAGGGCTCGTGCTTGCCGAGGATGCCAACATCGATCTGGCGCCGCTGATCCGTGAATATTTACTGCTGGAGGTACCCATCAAACCGATCTGCCGGCCAGATTGCCGCGGGCTGTGCCTGGAGTGCGGCGCGAATTTGAACGAAACGACCTGCCCGCACCAGGCGCAGGTCTTTGAAGAGTAGGTGGATCTTTCGGGGGCGTGATTTTTTTTCTTTCTCATGACCATGCCAGGGCCTGAAACTTGCACTTGTCATTCGCGGGTGCGGTGCCGGTCTATGATTCGGCGGGTGAGTGTGACCTAGGAGGATGCGGGTGGCGAATCCGGGTAGGCGCGTTCGAAATGTGGAAATCCTCAACATGCTGCTTGAAAAGGCAGACGTGCAGGGTTATTTAACGACCGATGACCTGATCGAAGTGTATCCGGATGTGAGCCGCGACGCGGAGCACCTGGAGGCCGTCATGGTGATGCTGCGCCGGCGCGGCGTGGACATCCTCGATCACGAACAGACGCCGTATGACGATGACGAACCGCTGGATGATTCGCCGGTGGACGCCGGTTTAAACCCCTTCGCCGACCTGGACCCGGTTTCCAGCGATGATACCATCGGCCTGTACCTGAAAGAGATGTCGCGCGTGGCGCTGCTTTCGGCTGAGGAGGAAGTCGGCCTGGCGCAGCGCATCAACCGCGGGCGCGCCGCCAAACGCCAGTTGCAGCGCACCAACGGGCGCACCCCGCCCGAGCGGCGCGAAGAGCTGGAAGCGCAGATCAACGACGGCCTGCTGGCGCGCGAGCACCTCATCAAGGCCAACACCCGCCTGGTGGTCAGCATCGCCAAGCGCTACATCGGCCGCGGCGTGCCGTTTTTGGATTTGATTCAAGAGGGCAACCTGGGCCTGATGAAGGCCGTTGAAAAATTCGAGGTCGAGCGCGGTTTCCGCTTCTCGACCTACGCCACCTGGTGGATCCGCCAGACCATCACGCGCGCGATCGCCGACCAGGGCCGCACCATCCGCGTGCCGGTGCACATGGTCGACCGCATCCGCCAGTTGTACCGCACCACGCACGAGATGGAGCAAAAGCTGGGCCGCAGCCCGACGACCGAGGAGCTGGCCGAGCAGTTGGACGTGCCGGCGAGCAAAGTGGACTGGATGATGCGGGTTTCGTGGCTGCCGCTTTCGCTGGAGAGCCCGATCAACGACGACGAGGAAGATTCGGAGCTGGGCCAATTTGTGGAGGATCAGTCCACGCCCACGCCCATACAATCCGCCTACGCCAGGCTGCTGCGCGAGAAGGTGGAAGAGGTGTTGGAGACGCTGCCGCCGCGCGAGGCGCGTATTTTGCGGCTGCGCTTCGGGCTGGAAAACGGCCGCACCTACACGCTGGAAGAGGTGGGCCAGAAGTTTGGCCTGACGCGCGAACGTATCCGCCAGATCGAGAGCAAGGCGCTGCGCCGCCTGCGCCATCCGCGCCGCGCCCGGCAGTTGCACGAGTATTTGTAAAAGAAACGGCATTCGGCAATTCGGTATTCGTTTACCCTCATCAGAGGGTGGATGGATGAACCGGCGCCGGTGGAGCCGGTGGCAAGCATCAAACCAACGCCGCCGAAACCGGTTTGGCCGCGCCTGAATGGCCCGGAAGACACGACTGACGTCGTGACTACGAGCTAATTTCGCGCTCTTTTTGCCTTGTTAATCGATCATAAGAAGATGTTTCGCTGCGTTAAATATGGCAAAAGAGACCCTGAGCCTGAGCTTCCGAACCCTTCCAGAACAGGCTCTCTCCGTGCCCTCTGCGGCTGATCTTCTCCCTTCACAATCCTCACCGCCCGGGATATGATTGCCTTCCAGGAGAATTTTCCATGCCCTTTTCCCTCGATTCCGCATGCCTGGAAGACGCGCAAACTGCGCCGAAGGCACAGGACTGAATGCCTGGCGGGCAACCAACCGGGCGGATGGCTGCCCTCAAGCAGCGCGCCCGCCAGGTAAAACGCGAAGCCTACGCGCTCTCTTTCGCCTACCGCGATCCGCGCCTGCCGTGGACCCTGCGCCTGTTCGCACTCTACGTGGTGGCGCGCACCTTCAGCCCCATCGACCTGATCCCCGATTTCATCCCCGTGCTGGGCTACCTGGACGATCTGATCCTGGTGCCGCTGTATATCACTCTGGCCGTGCGTTGGATCCCCGCGCCGGTGCTGGCCGATGCGCGCACCCGCGCCGACCAGGCGCTGAGCGGCGAGCAGCCCGCCCGCTGGTATTATGCCCTGCCCGCCATCCTCATCTGGCTGGTGCTGCTGACCGTGCTGGGCAAATTGGTTTATTCCCTGGTGCAAAATTAGCCGTACAAGAATTGCCACAGAGGAAGAAGAGAACTCAAAGAAGATCGATTTTTAGCAATTGACTGATTTTATGATCTTTCTAACTCTCCTTATCTCTCTGTGTCCTCTTAACTCTCTGCGATCTCTGTGACTCATTCTTCGTATTTCACCTTATACTTACCCCAAAGGAGACACCATCCCATGAAAATTCTCATCACCGGCGGCGCCGGATACATCGGCAGCACCATCGCCTCTGCATTGGAAGACGCCGGGCACACCCCGGTCATCCTCGACTCGCTCATCACCGGGCGGGCTGAATTCACCCGCGGGCGCGCCTTCTACCACGGTGACATCGCCGACGCGGCCCTGCTGCAGCGCATCTTCCACGAGCACCCCGACATCTACGCCACCATCCACTGCGCCGCGCTGATCGTGGTGCCCGACTCGACCGCCCGCCCGTACGAGTATTACACCGAGAACGTCTCCAAGTCGCTGGTGCTCTTCAAAACCCTGCGCGACCTGGGCTGCCCGCGCGTGGTCTTCAGCTCCTCGGCCTCGCTCTACGACCTGGTACCCGGCTTCATGGTCACCGAGGATGCTCCGCTCAAGCCCGGCAGCCCGTACGCCCGCACCAAGTACATGATGGAAATGATCCTGCGCGATTTCTGCGCCGCCTACGGCATGCAGGGCATCGCGCTGCGCTACTTCAACCCCATCGGCGCTGACCCGCAACTGCGCTCCGGCCTGCCGCTCAAGGAGCCCTCGCTGGTGGTGGGCCGCATGGTGATGGTGGCGCAGGGCCTGCTGCCCGAGTTCCTCATCACCGGCACCGACTACCCCACCCGCGACGGCACCGGCGTGCGCGACTACATCCACGTGTGGGACCTGGCGCAGGCGCACGTGGCCGCGGTGCTGGATTTCGACGGCGCGTTTGCCCGCGCCGGCAACCCGCCCGACAACTACCTGGTGATCAACCTGGGCACCGGCAAGGGCGTCACCGTGCGTGAGATCCTGACCGCGTTCGAGAAGGTTTACGGCCAGCAGATCAACAAGCGCGAAGCGCCGCGCCGCCCCGGCGACGCCGCTGGCGCCTATGCCAACGCCGACACGGCCAAACGCCTGCTGGGCTGGGAAACTCACCTCAGCATCGAAGACGGCATCCGCGACGCGCTGCGCTGGGGTGACAAACGCAAGGAAGTGCTGGGATATTGATGTGGGTTCAAAGCGCAAGGGAGTCTGCACGCCCTTGCGCTTTTTTAGTTTCAATGCAGCGCCACCCATGACCGGG
>CALMIB010000328.1 GCA_937863945.1 uncultured Longilinea sp. | reverse complement strand
GCGGTTTGCCCGGTCACGGCCTCAATGCGCCGGATTCCCGCAGCCGCGCTGCCCGCGCTGGTGATCAAGAAAATGCCAATATCGCCTGTTTCATTGACATGCGTGCCGCCGCAGAGCTCGTAGGAAAAAATCTCATGGTTGCCGATCGAGATCGTCCGCACGGTATCACCATATTTTTCACCAAACAGCGCCATCGCTCCTTCCGCAATGGCCTGCTGCAACGGCTTGACAACGGTTTTCAGGTGATGGTTTTCAAGAATGGCACGGTTGACCCGCACCTCAATTTCATCCAACTGCTCCGGGGTGATCGCCTCGGGGTGGGTAAAATCAAACCGCAGCCGGTCAGGGGCCACCAGTGACCCCGCCTGCCGGGCATGGTCGCCCAGCACTGCGTGCAACTCGGCGTGCAACAAGTGCGTGGCGGTGTGATTGCGCATGATTGCCTTGCGGCGGGCTTCATCGACGCGCGCGATCGCCACGTCTCCGCTGCGCGGCGTGCCCTTGACGACAACGCCGACGTGAACGATGACCCCCGCGGCGGGTTTGCGCATGTCATCCACGCGGATTTCCCAGCGCGGTTCATCAGCGGAAACGATCAAACCCGCATCCGACACCTGTCCGCCGGCTTCTACATAAAAGCTGGTTTTGGGCAGCATAACCTCCACCGCGTCGCCAGCCTGCACCGCATCGACGCTCTCGCCATCATGGAACAATCCCAGCACGAGTGCTTCGACCTCCAGGCCGGAATAGGGGTCATAGCGGACGCCGTTTTTGTCAATTTTACCTTCGGCTATCAGGCTCTCCAGCGTGGTGCGGTAAATGTTAACATCCTCACCGCCCAGGGGTCCGAAAGCTTTGCCCGCGCCGGAAGCCAACCGGTGTTCGTCCATTGCCGCCCGGAAACCCGCGTCGTCCACGTCCAGACCCTGTTCGCGGGCTACATCGCGGGTCAATTCAAGCGGCAATCCGTGTGTGGCATACAAATCAAACGCTTTTTGGCCATCCATCACAGTCCGGCCTTCCCGGCGCATTTCATCCAGGAGATCCTCCAGATGGCTCATGCCGGCATCCACCGTGCGTTGGAAGCGCTTCTCTTCGCGGGTGAGGTTATCCAAAATGGTGTTACGGTTTTTCCGCAATTCCGGATAGGCATCACCGTAGATATCAATGACCGACTGGCTGACCTTCGCCAGGAATGGTTCCTTCAAGCCCAGTTTGCTGCCGAAGCGTGCGGCCCGACGAATAATCATGCGGCAAACATAATTCCGTCCGGTGTTGCCCGGCACCACACCGTCGGCGATCAGGAAGGTGGCCGCGCGGCTGTGATCGGCAATCACCCGGTAAGGCGTGATGTTCTCGTCGCGCTCGTCCTCCGATTGGCCGGTCAATTCTCGCACGGTTTCCATCAGCGGCAGCAGCAGATCGGTGCGGTAATTGGAGGTCACGCCTTGCATCACCGCAACGATGCGTTCCAACCCCATGCCGGTATCGACATGGGTCGCGGGCAAAGGTTCCAATTGCGTGGCGGAGAGCCGGTTGTACTGGATAAAAACGAGGTTCCAAAGCTCAAGGAAACGGGCGCAATCGCCGTTCACCCGGCAAACATGCCCGGCGACCCCCTGCTTGTCGCAGAATTCCGGCCCGCGGTCGATATGGATTTCACTGCACGGTCCGCATGGCCCGGTTTCCGCCATTTCCCAGAAGTTTTCTTTGCGTCCAAAGGCCAGCACATGGTCCGGGTTGATGCCCGGTTGCAGTCGCCAGTTCTCAGCGGCTTCCGAGTCGGTGGGAATGTCGCCCTTGTCATCCTTAAAATACGTGGTCCACAGCCTGGATTTATCCAGCCCAAAAACATCCGTCAGCAACTGCCACGCCCAGGTGATGGCCTCTTTTTTGTAGTAATCGCCAAACGACCAGTTGCCGAGCATTTCAAAGAATGTGTGGTGGGTATCATCCCGGCCAACATCATCCAGGTCGTTGTGCTTTCCGGCCACGCGCATGCACTTCTGCGAATCCACCGCTCGCGTGTACGGCCGGTGATCGGTTCCAAGAAATACATCCTTAAACTGAACCATACCGGCGTTGGTAAACAGCAGCGTTTGATCCCCGCCTGGAACCAGGGATGAGGATGGAACCGCCGTATGCCCGTGCTCGATAAAGAAATCTATGAAAGCCTGGCGAATCTCTGCGCCTGTTTGATACTTTTCCATTGCCGCACCGCTCCCTTTGCCATCTGTTTTGTCTGGGGTCGCCCCCGGCACAGATGTAAGTACAAATTATAAGCGAGCTAATCCATTCAATCAATGAGAAACCCTGAAAATGCGTTAGCCCCCTTTCGGGAGGTGAAAGGGGGCTCAGAACCTGATGGTCAGGAATGGGTCATCGGGAGATTGCCAGTTTTACCATTTTTCCCTTTTCGTCCAGCGTCACCCGGGCGTAATGGGTATGCTCATTTCGCGGTGTGGGCACCGATTTGGTGATCGTCACCACGTAGCGATTCGGAACGTTAACCGATTTCTTGTGACTCCAGCCTGCCTTTTGCGGCATTCCCGTATCCGAGTTTGCGGCAGGACGCTGCAAGTAAACCTGCACTTTTGAATTCTCCAATCCCGGCAAATAAGCCTCTACGGACTTTTTGGCGTATGGAATCCATTCAGACTGAATCGCAGCCGGCGCGTCGGACGATAGGGATTGGTCGTCCACGGTCTTGATCGGAAGGCCAATCTTCATCCGCAAAGCCTGCTTGGACTGCCTGGCAGCCAGGTCAGCGGATGCCAATGGATCGCCGTACAGGACGAACGAAAGCACCGTCTTCTGGTCCTCGCCGTCCAGGTATCCCTGCCGGCGGTTCATCTCGCGGATCAGGTTGATCTTGGCCAGCATCAATGCCTCGCCAGCTGTATAGCCTTCCCTCAACGATTTCCAGAAAAGCTGCCCGAGCAAATCCGCCGCCACCAGTGGCGACCCCACCGATCCGTAGGAGATGCAGGTCGAGCCGATCATTCCCAGAACGCCAATCGAGAGAAATCGCAGAGCCAGCGATTGCGCTTCCGTCTTCCCAATGACATGGCCGCCGTAGCAGGCTTCGCTGAACACCACGCTGGGCGCCCGGCCGTTGCGCTGCAAATCGTCAATGGTCAAAGCCACGGGATAATCGGGGCCGCTGCCGGGGTCGCTGAAATCGCGCTGGCCGTACCATTCAGATGAATCAATCAATCCATGCAAGTTGTAGTAATTCAACCGTGCGGAGGTGACCTTCTTGGGGTTGATGCTGCCGGTGATTTCGGGAGGTGAAATATGAATTTCCCTGCCCGGGGCCACCGAACGGAACACCGTCAAAGATGACCGTCTCCAGGCTGCCGCCGAGTAACCAAAACCGCTGCGTTTCTGGTTGTACAGGCGTTGGAACCGCCAGGATTGCCATGCGCGGTAGAAAACTGTCCTCTTCCAGCCCCTGGTGGCCGACCCGAGGGAGACGCGCGGCGCCCTCACGAT
>CALMIB010000327.1 GCA_937863945.1 uncultured Longilinea sp. | reverse complement strand
CAGCAGGTCGCCCAGCGGCGCGGACCATTGCAGCGGCACGCCGTTCATCACGCCCAGTACCGTACCCACCAGCCCGGCGTTGCAGTCCACGTCCAGGCCGGCGTGCGCCAGCAGGCTGAATGAACGCGTCATGTCGCCGCCGCCGTACCACAGCGCCAGGATGTCGGCGGCAAGGTTCGGGTAGGCGTGGATCCAGTTGTATTGCTCAAAGCGTTCGTCCAGGATGCGCCAGGCCTCGATTGGGTCGTCGTGCGCGCGCACCGTTTCCAGGCAACCCGCCACCACCGCGGCATACTCGCTGCGCCGCGGCAGGTAACTTGCGGCTTCCTCCAGCAGCGCGCGCGGATCGCTGCGCATGTAGGCCAGCGCGCTGAGCACCGCGGCATACATCTCGCCGTACACGCCGTTGGCGGCGTGCGAGACCACGCCGTCAATGTGCGCCAGGCGCGCGGCTTCCATTGGCCAGCCCGGCGCCAGCATGCCGCACACCATGCCGCGCATCTGCGCGCCAATCCAATCCGAATACGGGTTGCGCCACATACCTGATTCCGGCGGCAGGATGCCGTCATTGAGGTTGTGCAGCGCCACCCACTCCGCTGACCAGCCGAAGGGGATCTGCCGCACCCACTCCAACCCCAGGTCGCGCGAGGTCATCGCGCGACCCTTTTGCTCGAACACGTCCAGCAGCACCAGTTCATACACCACGTCGTCGTTGGTCGTCTCCGGCGCGGTGATGTAGCCCTCGATCTTGCCGTACACTTCGGCGATGCGGTCGGTGTGGTAGCCTTCCAGCGCCGTGCCAAACGAGCCGCCCGCCAGTTGGCCCAGCCAGCCGTTCAGCGTGCGTTCTTCCAAATTCACCAACGCGCGCGCATCCTGTCCCGCCTCCTTCGCGGGCATGGCGGCGCGCACGTCCGCCCAGGCCGCCGGATGCTCGTAACCCCAGTAAGGCGCGGCCTGGTCCCGCGGCGCGGCGTGGATGGCTGCCAGCAGTTCGGCGGTCAGCCGGCGCAGCGCGTCGCGGTCTTTGGCTTCGGCCAGGCGCATACCCTCCGGCAGCAGTGCCTCGGCTGCGCGCATGTCAAAGCCGCGGTTGTGCATCGATTGCACCATCTCGACGTAGGGAATCTCCGGCGCGCCGGAACCCGGCACGCGCGCGCCCCAGAACATGGCGATCAGGTCATCGCCGGTCGGAAAGACTGTTTCGCTGGTGTACCACTGGCTGGCATGCACCCGCCGGTCGAGCGGCACGGCGCTCAGGCGCAGTTCGCGATCAATCTGCCAGGCTTTTTTCATGCCTTGCGCTTCCTTTCCTTGACCGAATAGAAGTACAGCGCGATCAACGTGGCAACGTAGGGCACCATCGAGGTGAACTGTGACGGCACGCGGTAATCCTGCAACAGCAAACCCAGCCCGTCCGAGAAGCCGAACAGCAGTGAAATGACCGCGATGCCGGTCGGGTTGCCGCTCACCAGGATGATCGCCGCCAGCGAGATCCAGCCGCGCCCGGCTGACATATTCTCCGCAAACAGGGTCACATAACCCAGCGAGAGGAAGGCCCCGGCCAGCCCGCACAGCACCGCACACAGCAGCAGCGCAGCAGTGCGCATGCGCGCGGTGGAAACCCCGGAGGAATCCAGGCAGGCGGCGTTGTAACCGGCGGCGCGCAGGCGCATGCCGAAGCGCGTGCGGAAGATCAAGAAGTTCACCGCGATCACCGCGATCACCGCGATGTAGACCATCAGGTTCTGGCCCGAGAGCACCTCACCCAGGAAGGGGATCTGCTCGATGAGCGGGATATCCAACCGCGGGATGGGGATGATGCCCTCATTGGCGAATACGCCCTTGACGTTGAAGGTCTGGCGCATCAGGTAAGTGGTTGCGCCGACCGCGAACAGGTTGAGCGCGATGCCGGTGACGAATTCGTCCGTGTGCAGCACGACCGAGAACAGGATGAAGATCAGCGCCAGCACCAGCGCGAACGCGATGGAAAGAACGATGCCCAGTACCCAGGAGTGCAGGAAGTAGGAGCCCACCACCGCGCCGAAAGCGCCGGCCAGCATCATACCCTCCATGGCGATATTGAAGATGCCGGCATAATAAGTGAAAGCCCCGCCCAGCGCGGCCAGCAAAATGGGCGTCGCGCCGGCAATCATGCCGTTGATCAAGCCAACCAGCAGTCTCATGCCGCACGCTCCTTTGCCCGCCGGCGGGCCTCGCGCCGATCGAGGATCACATTCAGCGCCTCGCGGCTGGCGACGATCACCAGCACCAGCACGGCCTGCAGCACCTGGCTGATCTCGCTCGGCACCGCGGTGATCAGTTCCATGCCCAGCGCGCCGGTCTGGATGGCGCTGAAGAAGAAGCCGTACAGCAGCGTGGCGATCAGGCCGTTGTTGGCCACGATGGCGATCATCACGCCGTCCCAGGCATAGTTGGCGCCCAGGCCCTTCAAAAAGCGGTGCGGCCCGGCCATCACCAGCAGCCCGCCGGCCAGCCCGGCCAGCGCGCCGGTGAACAGCATGACCGAGACGAAGTTGCGGTCGATGTTGCAGCCGCCCAGCCGCGCGAACAGCGAATTCTGCCCGGAAAGCCGCCATTCGTAGCCGGCCTTCCAGCGGTTGAAGACAAACCAGCACACGCCCACCGCGGCGATCATGAACAGGATGGTGGTGTTGAAATTGCCGATCGAGGGCAGCCAGCCGGCCGGATCGATCTGCGGGGTCATGGGCGAATAGGCGCTTTTATCCATGAACGGCCCGGCGATTGCCCAGGCAGTGAAAAAGTCGGCGATCATGTTGAGCATCAGCGTGACGATGAATTCACTCATGTTGAAGAGCATGCGCAGCAGCGCAGCCAGCCCGGCCCACAACGCTCCGCCCAGCATGGCCAGCAGCACCAACACGGCCACCTCCAGCACGGGCGGCAGGTGAATGTAGAGCCCGCCAACGGTGGCGAACAGCGCGCCCATCAGGAACTGGCCCGGCTGCCCCAGGTTGACCGGCCCGCTGGCAAACGCGATCGAGGCCGACAGCCCGGTCAACACCAGCGGCACGGCGTTCTTGGCGGTGGTCGCCAGCGGCGAAAGCCCGCCCAGCGAGAATTGGAACAAAGCCGCGTACACATCCAGCGGATTGAACCCCTGCAGCAGCATGATGAACGCGCCGATCAGCAGGGCCGCCAGCACGCCCAGCAGACCGCTTACCCATTTGTTTCTCATCGCGGCTCGCCCCTCCCCTCCAGCATGCGGTAGCCCACCTCTTCCAGCGAGGTCTGCCCCACCGGGCTGTCCGCCACCAGTTCGCCGCGGTGCATCACCACAATGCGGTCGGCCAGCAGGAACAGTTCCTCCAGGTCGGCTGAAACCAGCAGCACGGCGCGGTTTTCGTCGCGCATGCGCAGCACCTGCTGGTGTACGTACTCGATCGAGCCCACGTCCAGCCCGCGGGTGGGCTGGTCGAGCAGCACAAAGACGCTGTCGAGCAGCAGCTCGCGCCCCAGGATCACCTTTTGCTGGTTTCCGCCCGAAAGCGAGCGGAACGGGTTGAACTTGGAAGCCATTGCCACCGAAAACTGCTTTTCCAGCCCGTCGGTGAAGCGGCGCGCGTGGGCGTAATCCAGCAGCAGCCCGTGCCAGCGCGAGAAATTCTGATCCAGGCTGTGGTGCGTCATGATGGCATTTTCCAGGATCGAGGCGTTCAGGCTGGCGCCCATTCTGCCGCGGTCCTGCGGCACGAACGAGATCAGCCGGCGGCGCTCGAGGATGGGCGCGCGGGTGATGTCCCTGCCCTGCACGCGGATCGTCCCGCCGGACGGCTGAATCAGGCCCACCACGGCATTGACCAGCTCGAACTGGCCGTTACCCTCCACCCCGGCCACGCCGACGATCTCGCCGGCGCGCACCGTCAGGTTGATGTCGTTGAGCTTCTGGCGGCCCTCGCCGTCTTTATAAGAGAGATGCTCTGTTTCAAAAATCACCTCGCCGGGCGCGTGCTCGCGCCGCTGCGAGGTCAGCACCACGTCGCGCCCCACCATCATGCGCGCCAGCTCTTCCTTGCTGGTGGTCTTGGCGTCCACCGTGTCGATCTTTTTGCCGCGCCGCATCACGGTGACGCGGTCGCTCAACGTCAACACCTCCTCCAGGCGGTGCGAAATGAACAGGATGGTGTGCCCATCATCGCGCAGGCGGCCGAGTTCGCCGAACAACTGCGGGATCTCCTGCGGGGTCAGCACAGCGGTGGGCTCATCCAAAATCAGCACCGAGACGTTGCGGTAAAGCAGCTTGAGGATTTCCACCTTCTGCCGCGCCGCCACCGAGATTTCGCCCACCAGCGCGTCGGGATCCAGGTTGAACTGGAACTCGTCGATCTTTTGCTTCACCAGCCGGCGCGCCCTGGCGGTGTCCACCTGCCCCAAAAAGCGGGTGGGTTCCTGCCCCAGCACGATGTTCTGCCAGACGGTGTACTCGGGGATCAGCAGAATCTCCTGGTGCACCATGCCGATCCCGGCGGCGATGGCCTCGCCCGCCTGGCGAAAATGCACCGGCCTGTCCTGATAATAAATTTCGCCGCCGTCGCGCGGCACCAGCCCGTAGAGCACCTTCATCAGCGTGCTCTTGCCGGCGCCGTTCTCGCCCACCACCGCGTGAATTTCACCCTTGCGGAAGCTAACCGAGACGTTGTCCACCGCCACCACGCTGGGCGGGTAGACTTTGACAATATTCTCCAACCGGATCACATCATCTATCATGAGTTACACCAAAGGATTTACCACAGAGACATTATGCCCGTAAGGGTACAGAGGACACTGAGAATAATTTTTACAGGAAGAATTCTTCCAGAAGTTATTCTTCGTCGGTTGAATGGTTCTTCTTCTCTGTGATCTCTGCGTCTCCGTGGTTATCTTCTTTTCTAGAAAATAATTAAGACTCGGCGCCGGCCCCACAGATGGAGACGGCGCCGGTTGTCAGCGGTTACCGATTAGTTCCACACGTCCTGGCCGCCGTAGCGCGCGATCACCAGCTTGCCGTCGATGATCTGCTGGCGCAGGTCCATCACCTTGTCGATGACGGATTGCGGGAGCACCTGCACCTTGGCATCCAGCACGATATCGACGCCGCCCGACTTCAGGCCGTCCTCGATGACCACGCCCGGCTTGTAGCTGCCGTCCTGGATGGTGGCGAAGACCGTTTCGATGGTCTTGCCGACGTTCTTCACATCGCTGGCAACGACGAACCCGGGTTCCAAATCATTCTGGTTGGTGTCCACGCCGATGGCATACAGCGAGCGTTCCGCAGCCGCCTGCAGCACGCCGATGCCCGCCGCGGCAGCCACCTGGAAGACGATGTCCGCCTTCTGATCGTAGAGTTGCAGCGCAGCCTGCTTGCCTTTGGCCGAGTCGTCCCAGGCGCCGCCCAGCGATTTGGCCGCTACCTGGATCTCCGGATCGACCGACCTGGCGCCTTCTCCGTACGCCCAGACGAACGCGCTCACCACGGGATCTACGTCGCCGCCCACCACGCCAACGATCTTATCGGCGTTGACGTTGGCGATGGTCGTGTCCGTGGTGACCAGGCCGGCCACCACGCCCGCCAGGTAGGCCGATTCTTCCTCGATGTAATCCACCGAGGTGATGGTCTTGCCGCTGTTTTCAACCACAGTGTCAATGTTGACGAAGATTTTGTCAGGATACTTGTCCGCCATCGCCTTCAACTGGTCTTCAAAACCGTAGGAAATGACGAAGATCACGTCGGCATAATCGACGCCCGCCTGCAGCGCAGGTTCGTACTTGCCCGCGTCGAAGTTGCACTCGATGACACGGGTTTCCACGCCGTATTTGGCGGCGATGGCGTCGATGCCGAGCTTGCCCGAATCGTAGAAGGCATTATCGCCCAGCGCGCCATTGATCAGGTAAACCACCTTCTGAGCCTCGGGCGCGGCGGCCTGCTGTCCGCAGCCGGACAGGGCCAGCAGCATGGCAGCCAGAAGCAGGACGTACACGAACTTCTTCATGTTTTTCCTCCTCAGGAGTATAGGGTGTTTGGTCTTTCAGGGGACTTTCTATGCCTATTATAATGACAATTCCGGGCATCGGGGGCATCCCCCGGCCCGGAGAATTGCGTTTGTCAATCTCAGGCCGGGCTAAACCGCCAATTCCTCCGCACGCAGGCGCACCGCCGGATCGCCAATCAGCACATAGCCCTCGGCGTCGTTACGCTCGATCCAGTGGGTCGCCAGCGCATCGCGGTTGATTTTATCGCCGCCAGGAAAGGCGCGGTGGCGATGGCAGGCGGCTTTAGATTCTTTCTCGTGGATGAACGGATCGCGGTCAGGCGTGCCGCCGCCGTAACCGGCAAAATGGAAGTTGACGGAGCCCTGCACGCTCGTCCGCGGGCACGGGCAGCGCAAAGGAGATCGGCTGAATCTCAGCCACGGGTTCGGCCCTCAGCGCCCAGGCGACGTCTTTCTGATCCTCGCCGGGCCGGATCTCCTCAATTTCGGCCGGTGCAGCAGATCGTTGGTGTCCAAAATTGCGCTCCTTTCGCCCGGATAACAATAAAAAGTAGAACTGTTCGGTTACGAACGGAAAATTTATTTACTAATTTAGTCTAATTTTTAATATAGCACCGGCAAACGGCAATTACAACCGGCAATTTGTTAAGAAATTGCGGCTTAAGACCCACAATCAATCATTTACTCGATTTTTCCGGCGCGGAAATCGCGCAGACCTTCCAGGTTGTACAGTTCCATCACCCGGTCCAGAAACATTGGCAGCAGTTCGCCCTTCACCTGCACCCAGCCGGCCCGGGTATGAATATACTGGGCGCAGGTCCAGTTGAT
>CALMIB010000326.1 GCA_937863945.1 uncultured Longilinea sp. | reverse complement strand
GATGGCAAGGTGGTGTGCTTTTTCCAGTCCGCGCAAAAATTCGGCTCGCGCTACGCCACGCTTGGCTTCAACGATTCGGCCAACCTGGACGACGGCTCCCTGTGGCCGACCGCCTTCGCGCTGAAGGCGCTGACCCCCGCGGAAGAGCAAAAGATCGCCGCGCTGGTGAAGAAAGCCGTGAGTTAAATTCCGGCAAGCGCACCGGCACGCGCCCGCGCAGCCGGCAGCAAAAAAAACAGTTCCTCAAAATTAAGAAATTTGATCGCATCAATGCATGCACGCCGGAAAAATTGATACTAAAATAAGCATGTCGGGTTTATTCTCTCAATATTGGTATTTTGGCTCTCCCCTTTTAGCGTTATTCAGAACAATTCACCTGTACGCTGCCAGGCATAGCCGGCGCGTCGAAAGGCCATCCATTGCGATGGGCGTTGCCGGGACAAACCTGCACAGCCATCCGCTGTGGTTGCACAGGCCCATGCATTGGCGTTGAGTTTTCCTGAAAACACCCTGGGAGGAAAAATGCTCGAAAAACGTGACTACTATCGCCTGCCGTGGTCCATGAACGACAATCCGATCGCCTGGATCGAAGTGACGGATATTTGCAATATCCATTGCGAGGGATGTTACCGCCAGTATATGACCGGGCACAAATCCCTGGAACAGCTTAAGGAGGAAGTGGATTTCTTCATCAAGTGGCGCAACCCGGATAATTTCTCCATCGCCGGCGGCGAGCCGCTCATCCACCCGCAAATTATTGACCTGGTGGCATACATTGCCGGGAAAGGCGTCAAGCCGGTCATCCTTTCAAACGGCGTGGCCCTCACGCCAGGGCTGCTGCATGAACTCAAAAAAGCCGGCCTGGCGGGATTTACCCTGCACGTTGACAGCCACCAAAACCGTCCCGAATGGAAGAATAAAAACGAAAAAGAGCACAATGCGCTGCGCCAGCGCCTCGCGGATATGATCGCGGCGGAGGGCGGCCTGTTCCTGATCTTCAATTCGACCGTTTATCCCGACACCTACGCCGAAATCCCGGAGATCGTCCGCTGGGGGCAGGCCAACCTCCGCAAGGTCCAGGGGCTGGTGTTCATCACCTATCGCACCGCCACCACCGAGGACCAGTTTGCCACCGACCAGAAGGACCAGCAGGTTGATTTGAGCAAGTTGAGCTATACGCGCGACTCCTTCCACCAGCACTTCATCACCGCGCCCGAAGTTCACCAGATCATCCAGGAAAATTTCCCCGAGTACGAAGCCTCGGGGTACCTGGGCGGCAGCATCCGCCATGACAGCTATAAATGGCTGATCGGCGCGCTGGTGGGGAACGCTCACAGGATGTATGGGTCGGTGGGCAAGAAGACGATGGAATTTGCACAGATCGGCCATCACCTGCACAACGGGCGTTACCTGGCTTACCTGACCTCCGGGCGCATCGGCCCAAAGATCTTCTGGCTGTCGCCCTGGGACCCGGCGATCGCAAAAGCCAGGGCCAACTTCTGGCGCGATGTGCTGCGCCACCCGGGCCGCCTTTTTCAGGATATTTACGTCCAGAGCATCGGCATCATCCAGGCGCCGGATATCCAGCCGGATGGCCGCGCAGATATGTGCGACAGTTGCCCGGACATCACCATCTATGACGGCAAGTTTGTCAACTCCTGCCGCATGGATGAATACCGACTGTTCGGCGGCTTTGTTTCGGTGCTGGAAAAAGAGAAACAAGAGACAAAGGCCAATCCATGAAAGCAAAGCTGGGGCCGGCCAAAACCATCCGGGGCTTGATCAGGATATTGCGGGGAAGGCCGGCCATTCCGCCTTCACTGGCGGATAACGAATTGCTTCAGGTGATCCTCAGGCGGCGCAGCGTGCGGGCGTTCACCGCACAGCCCATCCCGGAGGATGCCTTTGCAGCCATCCTGGAAGCCGGCCGGCTGGCCCCCTGCACGGTCAACCTGCAAATGTGGACCTTCGCCGTTTTCGATGATGCCCGCTGGCGGCAGGTGTTCGGGCGCCCGATTCCCTTTCACGGCCAACGGGCGGTCATCGTCATCAGCGATTCCCACCGTTACCGTTCGGTGCTGGATGAATTTCGCGATTACCCGCTGACCGAATACACCCTCGCGGTGATGAACGCCTCGCTGGCGGCCATGAATATGAATATCGCCGCCGAGGCGCAGGGCATCTCTTCGGTCATGCTTTCAGAAACCGGGCGCAGCGGCATTCTGGATGCAAAATATCTGAAGGGAAAGTTGAACCTGCCCGATGGTACGGTGCCGTTGATGACGATCGTCTTCGGTTACGCCCGCGGCGCCTACCCGCCAATGCCGCCCAAGCTGCCCATGGAGCACATCCTGCTCGACGGCGAGTACCGCCAGCCGGACCCCGCGGCCATGCAAAGCTGGTTCGAGCAAATGATCGCCGGTTTCAATGCCAGCCATCCGGGCTTTTCCTTCCAATCCCAGTTGAACCTTTATCACGGCAAAATCGAGCAGGCGGAGATCGATCTGCACGAGATGGTCTTCTCCCCGCGGGTTGAAACGGGCGGCGAAGAATGACGCGGAGTTCACAACCTGGCTATTCCCGCAAAACGCGGCGGTGCGGTTGCGGTCAAGCGCGCCGTGCGCAGGATCAAAGACCTCGATCATCAGGGCGGCGGGGGGACCGTGCGGCTCGAAATTCGCTAAGAAAGAAAGCGCAATTGAATATGGAAACGCCTGTCAATCTTCCCAGTACGCTTCAGAAGATCCTGCTCGGCTGCGGCATCCTGGCCTCGCTGCTCAAGGTGGGCACCGACCTGCTGGTCGGCCTGACCACCAAAGGCTACAGCTTTGTCCTCCACTCTATCAGCAACCTCAGCGCGCTCGGCGCCCCACCCGGTCGTTCGTTCTCCCGCTCGACCTGATTTACGACCTGCTCCTGCTGGCATTCAGCGTCGCCGTGTGGCAACTGGCCGGGCAAAGCGTGCTCATGCGCATCGCGGCTGCGCTGATCGCCATCAATGTGCTTATCTCCGGCGTGGCGGAAACCTTCCTGCCCATGCGCCTCGGCCAGGCGCCCGGCACGCTGCACGGGGCGCTGATGGCTACGGCCATGCTCGCCTTCGTCGGGGCCATAGCGTTGGGCGGCGCCGGCAGCAGCGGCTGGCTGCGCTACCTCTCCTACGTCATCATTCTGGCCTTCATCATCCTCACCGCGGTGGGCCTGATCTTTCCCGCCAGAAACGCCGATGGCAGGCCGGTCGCGACCATCGGCGTTCAGGAACGCACGATGGTGCTGGCCTATCTGCTCTGGGTGATCGCGCTGGCCGTCCAGCGCCTGACTGCCCGCTGAAAAAAGTGAGCCCGCTGCGAATTGTTTGTATAATGGTTTAAGCACTTCGGCGAAATTGATTCGCACGGAAAAGCGGGGACAGCATGCAGGCTTCAATTGCAACCGCACTGGGAATCCTGATTGGAGTTCTGGTTCTGACCTTGACGCGCCGTGGGCGGCTGGTGGGCGCTGGCGATTGGCCTGATTCCCGCGCTCTTCTGGATTGTTTTCGCTCTGGGGCACGTCTTTGGCGGCGAATGACACAGAAAGCAGCAAAAGATGATCAATACACTGGAATAAGAGTAGATCGAGCAGTTCGGCGGAGTATTTTTCGCTGGAATTTAAC
>CALMIB010000325.1 GCA_937863945.1 uncultured Longilinea sp. | reverse complement strand
ACAACCTCGTAAAAGGTTGTTTTATGTGTGCCCCCACGGGGACTCGAACCCCGGTGACAGCCCCTGTACCTCGATGGTATCAAAGGACTGCTTATTAAACGAAAACAACCTCGTAAAAGGTTGTTTTATGTGTGCCCCCACGGGGACTCGAACCCCGGTTATAGCCTTGAAAGGGCTGTGTCCTAACCGCTAGACCATGGGGGCAGCGAGGAATATTTTACCAGATGCGCCACGGGCGTCAAGGATTTTTATCAAACTCATCCTGGATTGGTGAAATCAGGCCGGGAACATCCACGTTTGGGTTGCTCACCATGCTCCCCACGCGCACGGCTTGCATTTGCTCCGCCGGGAATGGGGCCAGCAGAGTCTGCAACCGGCCGGCGTCGCTCCAGGTCAGCCAGTTCCACATCTTTTCGCCGGTCAGGATCACCGGCATGCGGTCGTGGATTTTCGCGACGCGCTCGTTGGGCGACGTGGTGATGATGGTGCAGCTCTTCACCTCCCCGCCTTCCGGCGAGCGCCACAGCTCCCACAGCCCGGCAAAGCAGAAGGGCTTTCCATCCTTCAATGAAATAAAATACGGCTGCGAGGTTCCCTTTTCGCCGGCCAACTTCTGCCATTCATAGAACCCGTTGGCCGGAATCAGGCAGCGCCGCCGGGCAAAAGCCGCCCGGAAGGAAGGCTTTTCGGTCAGTGTTTCGGCGCGGGCATTGATCATGCGACTGCCGATGGAAAGGTCCTTGGCCCATGAGGGCACCAGCCCCCAGCGCAGCCACTCTGCCTTTCGGGCGGTCGCATCGGTTACCGCTAAAACAGGCTGGGTGGGAGCCACATTGTAACGCGGCGACCAATCGGCAGGGATGCCGTTGAGTTCAAGTTCCTCACGAAGGTCATCCGCCGCCAGGAAGAGCGTAAATCGTCCACACATGGGCACGTCCTTTCAATACGTTCCTGCAGTTCAGATTATAATGGGTCTATCCCAAGTTCGTGAGGTTTGCATGCCTTCTCCCCTGGTTGAATGTATCCCCAATTTTTCAGATGCCCGCCGCCCGGAAGTCGTCGAGGCCATCCTGGCCGCCATCACCGCCGTGCCCGGCGTGCACGTGCTGGACCGCCATTCTGACCTGGACCACAACCGCACCGTGGTCACCTTCGTCGGGCCGCCGGCAGCCGTGGAAGAAGCCGCCTATCAGGGCATCGCCCGCGCCGCCCAGTTGATCGACCTGAACCTGCACACCGGCGCGCACCCGCGCATGGGCGCGACCGACGTGGTGCCGTTCGTGCCGATCAGCGACATCACCATGCAGGAATGTGTCGAAATGGCGCGCCGTCTGGGCAAACGTGTCGGCGACGAGTTAAACATCCCGGTGTATCTCTATGAAGAAGCCGCCACGCGCCCCGAACGCCAGAACCTGGAGAACATTCGCCGCGGCCAGTACGAAGGGCTGAAGGAAGAAATGGGCACCAATCCTGAGCGCGACCCGGACTTCGGTCCGCGCCAGGTCGGCCCGGCCGGCGGAACGGTGATCGGCGCGCGCGCGCCGTTGATCGCTTTCAACGTGTACCTGACCACCAACGAGGTCAGCATCGCCCAGCGCATCGCCAAAGCCGTGCGCCATTCCTCCGGCGGGCTGCGCTACGCCAAAGCCTTGGGCGTGATGGTGGAAGGCCGCGCGCAGGTTTCGATGAACCTGACCAATTACCGCCAGACTCCACTGGCGCGCGTGGTCGAACTCGTCCGCCGCGAAGCCCAACGCTACGGCGTTGGCATTCACCACACCGAGCTGGTCGGCCTGCTGCCGCAAGAGTCGCTGACCAACGCCGCGCTGTGGTACCTGCAACTGGATGATTTCGAGCCCGATCAAATCCTGGAATCGCGGTTGTATGAACTGCTGCGCTCGCCCGTCCAGGCTGGCCAGGCGGCCGCGGAACCGGATTTCATCGATCAACTCGCCTCGGCCAGCCCCACGCCGGGCGGCGGCGCGGCGGCAGCTCACACCGGCGCGGCAGCCGCTGCGCTGGTGGCCATGGTGGCCCGCGGCACGCTCGCCAAGAAGAAATATGAAGGCGTCAAAGAGCTGATGTGGACGCTGGTGGAACAGGCCGAAGCGCTGCGCGTGGAGCTGACCCGGGCGGTCAATGAAGACTGCGCGGCCTTTGAGGCCGTGATGGCCGCCTTCAAGCTGCCCAAGGATACCCCCGGGCAACTCGCCGCCCGCACGCAGGCCGTTCAGGCCGCCACACGGGTGGCCGCGGAAGTGCCGCTGAAAGTCGCCGGGCAGGCTCTGCAGGTGCAAAAGCTGGCTTTGCAGGCAGCCCGGGAGGGCAACCTCAACGCCATCACCGACGCCGGCTCGGCCTCCGCGCTGGCGCATGCCGCGCTCACCTGTGCCGCCTATAACGTGCGCACCAACCTGCTCAGTCTGGAGGATGCCGGCGCCGTCGCAGACCTGACAGCAAAGCTTCGCGTCCTGGAAGCCGGCTCGGCGGAACAACAGGCGTACATGCAGAAAACGCTGACCGAACGCGGCGGCATTTCGCTCGAATAATCATGCGCCTTCGATCGGGTTGGCTGGTGTTCGGGCTGCTGATGCTCGCGACCGCCTGCGCTCCGCGGGTGGTTGCCAGCCCGGCGACCCTCACACCGTCCCCCGATCCGACCCGCACCGCGACGGACATCCCCACCCTGCCGGCGGTCACAATTGAGCCGCCGGCCGTGCCTTCCGTCACGCCCGTGCAACCGGCTTTTAATCCGGCCGCCTGCGCGCCGGAAGCCTGCACGCTGGAAGGTGATTTTTGGCTGCAGCGGCCGGTTGCGCCGCCGGCGCAGCAAACCGTTGATGGCAGTTACTTGTATGGAACCAGCCAGAACGGCCAGCGCATCGTTCACAGCGGCGTGGAATTCTACAACGCCAGCGGCACGCCCGTGCTGGCGGCGGCAGACGGCAACGTCTTCTTCGCGGGCAATGACGGGAGCCAGGCCTTTGCCCCCTGGACGCGTTTCTACGGCAACCTGGTCATCCTCGAGCATGTGGCGCCGGACGGCAGCCTGATGTACAGCCTGTACGCCCACCTTTCGGAGATCGAGGTCGAGGCGGGCACGCGGATTCGCGCGGGGCAGGAGATTGGCAGGGTGGGCATGACCGGCAGCGCCATTGGCAGCCATCTGCATTTTGAACTGCGGACCGATCCAGAAGATTATTCGACTACGCGCAACCCTCTGTTATACCTTGCGCCGCTCCATAACCCGCAGGGCGCTCCCCTGGCTGTGCTGGCCGGACGGTTGATCGACGCAAACGGCCAGAACATCGCCACGCCTCTACTGGTGGCGGAACGATTGGATTTGCCCGAAACGACCACCCCGGAACGGTATTATATCGAAACTTACGCCGCGGGAACCCCATCTGCCCCCGCCTGGCAGGAAAATTTTGTCCTCGCGGATCTCGAGCCGGGGCGCTACCGCAT
>CALMIB010000324.1 GCA_937863945.1 uncultured Longilinea sp. | reverse complement strand
GTGGATTGCATCACGCACCTGTTCCGGCAGGCCTCGCGTCAGGCGCGCCAGACGGTCAAAAAAGCCGTCACGCGCTTTGAATTGAGCCGGACCGCGCCGTATGAAGGCTGGCTGGCCGGGCAATTTGCGCGCGTGCTGGTCACCTCGCCCATCGACCGGAAAGCATTTATGGAATTGGCGCCTCAATACTCCGACCGCCTGGTGGTGCTTCCCAACGGCGTGGACCTGGACTACTTCCAGCCGGATGCAGGCGTGATCCGCGCGCAGGATGAACTGGTGATCAGCGGCAAGATGAGCTATCACGCCAACGTGGCCATGGTGCTGCACCTGGTCAACGACATTCTACCGCTGGTGTGGGCCGAACGCCCGGAGGTGAGCCTGAACGTGGTCGGCAAGGATCCGCCGCGCGAACTGCTCGCGCTGGCTG
Source organism: uncultured Longilinea sp. (assembly GCA_937863945.1). GTDB lineage: Bacteria > Chloroflexota > Anaerolineae > Anaerolineales > Anaerolineaceae > Longilinea. The sequence goes on along the minus strand of CALMIB010000324.1, from coordinate 4,794 downwards.
AGGATCCGCGGGTGCGCGTGACGGGCTCGGTGCCTGATTTGCGGCCCTACCTGCGGCGGGCCGCGGTTGCGGTTGCCCCCATCACCTACGGGGCGGGGATTCAAAACAAGGTGCTGGAAGCACTGGCCTGCGCGACGCCGGTGGTGGCCAGTCCGCAGGCGGTTTCGGCGCTGCAAATTCGCGCCGGCGAGGAAATTTTGGTCGCCGGGCAGCCGGACGACTTCGCCCGGCACGTATTGAGCCTGTTGGCGGACCCGGAAATGCAGCAAAGGTTGGGGCAGGGCGGGCGAAGGTTTGTGGAGCGGCAGCATTCGTGGAATGCTGCTGCCGCCAGCCTGGAGGAAATCTACCGCCAGGCCCGGCTGGACCCCTCCGCGGTTTGAATTGGCCGGTGGATTGCGTGACTTTGATTGTGAAAGTTGATAAAATAAGTGAATGGGGGTTAGCCAGAGGCAGTTGCTGCCCCGGGTGTGACGCCAGCCAAAGGACTGATTATGAATCTTAACGATTACATTGCTCCGCTCCGCAAATGGTGGTGGCTGTTGGTCGCCGCGACAGTGATTGCCGCCGGCGCCAGCCTGGCCTACTCCTTTACCCAACCAGACGTTTACCAGGTGCGCACGACGTTAATGGTGGGAAACTCGCTGAACGCGGCCAATCCCAACGGCGGCGAATATTATTTGCAGCAGCAGTTGGCCGGCATCTATGCCGATATCGCCTACCGCGAGCCGATTCGCCAGGCGGCCATGGACGCCCTGGGGCTGGAGTTTTTGCCGGAATATTCCGTTCGGGCGGTGCCCAATACCACGCTGGTGGAAATCGTGGTCAACGATACCAATCCGCAGCGCACCATGGTGGTGGCCAACGAGCTGGCCAACCAGTTGGTCAATCGCAGCCCGTCGCTGCAGGGCGAGGATGCCGGCATTCAGCAGTTCCTCGAAGACCAGTTGACGGTCGTGCAGGGTCAAATTGAGGAAACGCGCAACGAATTGGAAGATTTGCAGGCGCAAGTGACCAAGTTGACCAGCGCGCGGCAGATCGCCGATATGCAATCGCAGATTCAAACGTTGCAATCGCGGCTCAGCAACCTGCAATCCACTTACGCGGCGCTGCTTTCGAATACCCAGGGCGGCGCGACCAACGCGCTGACGGTGATCGAACCGGCGGAGATTCCCACCAACCCCACCGGCCCTAACCGCATGATGATCGTCATCCTGGCCGCGGTGGTCGGTTTTGCGCTGGCAGTGGTGGCCGCCTACGCGATCGAATTCTTCGATGACGCCGTCAAGAATGCCGATGAGGTCAAACGCATCCTCGACATTCCGGTGGTGGGCGAGGTCGGCGATTTCCCGCAGGGCAAGGATCCCTGGTCATATGTGCTGGAAGAGCCGCGCTCTCCGGTGGCGCATGCCTTTCGAGTGCTGCGCACCAACCTCGACCTGCTCGATCCGGATACGCCCTTGCGCTCCTTCCTGATCACCAGCGCAGGCATCTCGGAAGGGAAATCGACGATTTCCGCCAACCTGGCGGTGGTTCTCTCGCAGGGAGACCGCAAGGTGATTTGCGTGGACGCCGATTTCCACCGCCCCATGCTGCACAATGCCGTCAGCATTGATAACGAGCATGGGTTTAGCGACGTATTCAAAGGCTCGATGTCGCTGCAGGACGTGCTGGTGCCCTGGAATGCCGGAACACTGAAGCTGATCCCGGCTGGCCCGATGCCGCCCAACCCATCCGAATTGCTTGAATCAAAGAAGATGGAGGAATTGCTCGAATCGCTCCAGTCGATGGCGGATGTGGTCGTTTTGGATGGCCCACCCTTCTTCCTTTCGGATGCCTCGGCTTTGAGCACCAAGGTGGACTGCGTGGTGCTGGTGGTTCGCCCGGGTTATACGCGCAAGGATGCACTGCGGGCCCTGAAAGAGGAAATCAAGAAACTGCGTCTCAAGAACGTGGTGGTGGTGCTCAACCGGGTACTGCGGCGCGATTCGTATTACAGCAAGTATTACCCGTACAATTACGAAAAGCCGTCCAAATCCAAAGCCTGAGGGCGGGTTTTCTTAAGGATTCCGCTGTTTGACAGTTTTTCAATGGGCGTGATATAACCGCACCAGTATGAAAAAACTGATCTTTGCTGTACTGGTGTTGTTCATGCTGGCGCAGCCAACACAATCGATGAACGTGAAAGCCGCGCGGGAGGGGAAACCTTCCCGCGTTGATTTTTCCGCTGATGGAAGCGGCACGACGGTCTACCTGCCGCTGGTTTCCAATCAAATTCCGGTCAGCAATAACACTAGCGGCTACCGCCAAAACGCGCGCTTTTTGCCGGATCCAACCTGGTTGATGCCTTCGAGCATTTTCTGGTTTGGCAACGTGAGCCGCTCGGAGAACTATGTGGACGTGCGCACGGGCTTTACCAACACGCACGTGGTGATCTGGATTGAGGTGTTCGACCGCATGCTGTGGTATGACACCAGCCCGACCGATCCGGAATTGTCCCAGTACGACGCCATCAGCCTGTATTTGCGCCCGGCAGGTGTCTACGGTAGCGCACCGGATGCTGGAACGTACCGATTCGTGGCGCAAAATTACCTGTATTACCTGGATCCATCGCCTTATCACGCTGAATACCGCGGCAATGGCAGCCAGTGGGTGCCCGCGGATGTTCCCTACGATCTGTTGGTGGGGTACGAAGGCGAAGGCGGCTACAACCAGACTGCCAGGGATAACATGGGCTGGTTGATGCGCTTCGAAATTCCGTATACCAGTCTGGGTCTGACCGGGAAACCGGCGGACGGCACGGCCTGGGGCATGGCCGTCACCCTGCACGACCGCGATGACGCCAGCGGCCCATTGCCGGCAAAATCCTGGCCGCCTGCGATGGAGCCCTCCCGGCCGGCATCCTGGGCTGAACTGGGTTTTGGGCTGCCGGCGTATTCGCCCCCGTCCGCCCAGAACGTCCGGTCGATCACCATCCGCCAGGGGCTCAACGCGGCCTCGGTTCCCGACGCGAGCATTGGCGGCAGCACCATTTGCGGCGACATCACCAAGCCCGACTTCTTTGGCCAATGGGGCACGCTGCCTGAATCAGCTTACGCCAATTACACGGTCTATAATACGCAGGTCAATATCCAGAACCAGGCCAACGTGGCCGACTGGCCCTGTTTTGCCAAGTATTACGTCACCTTCCCGCTGGGAGCCGTTCCCGCCGGCAAGGTGATCCAATCGGCCAAACTGGTGATGCGGCTGTTCGGCAATTCGGACCCCAACGAAGCGGATTCTTCGTTGATCCATGTCGCCACGGTCAACGCGGACTGGAATGAAGGCACGCTCACCTGGAACAATGCGCCGCTGGTGGCTGAGAATTTTGCGGCCACGTACGTCGATCCGCTGCCGGGGTTTGGCGGCCCCCTGGGCGTGGCATACGAATGGTCCATCCCCGCGGCGGTGGTGCGCGCCTACCAATCCGGCAATCCGCTGCGCCTGGTGTTGTATTCCTCCGACTGGCCGAAGCACAGCGGCAAGTATTTCTATGCCTCCAACTACGACCTGCCCGAAGCGCGCCCGACGCTGGTGATCACCTTCGGTGATCCGGTACAATAGAGAAATCTTTACCTGAGGTAAAGCGGACGGCTGCCTGGCCGTCCGCTTTTTTTATGGGCCGGTTGGCGGGCGGTTTTGCAGGGTTTCGATCATCTGCCGGGTAAAATCCTGCCCGGGGTTCAGTAGGTCCAGCAGCAGGTAGGCATTGAGCGCTGCCTGATCGTGGTGAAGGTCGTGGTATTGTTCCCAGGCCAACCCTTCCAGTTCGGGGACGATGTTGGGGAGGCCGGCCAGCAGTTCGCTGGCGCGTTCCAGGTCTCCCGTCCACAGGCGCGCCAGGCCCAGGGATTTGCGCGCGGCCAGGTGGCCCGGCGCAGCCGCATGAGCCTGCTCGAGCAGCGGAATGGCCTCCTCGAAGCGCTCCTGCTCCATCCGCAGCAGGCCGTAGCGGCGCTGAATGGGGGCGCTGCCCGGATTGGCCGCCAGCGCCTGCGCAAACAGGTCCTCACTTTGACTGCGCATAGCCTCCTGTTGTTCCGGCGTGAGCGTTTTATCGAAGGCCGCGCGGATTTGAAGCAGCCCGGCGCGGTTGGCGTCCCAGGCGGCGGTCAGCGGCCAATTCAGCAGCAGAACCAGGATCAAAAAGATGGCGGTAACCCCTGTTGGGAGAAGCCATTCCAGGCGCGGTTTCGGTAAAGGCTGCGTCTGCAAAAGGCGCGCAGCGCACAGTCCTAAAAGGAAGAAGAACGGCAGCCAGGTCCACAGGGAGGGATACTGGCGTGCATCGACCACCCCGTGCAGCAGCGTAGCGATCAGCCCGGCAGCCGCGGCCTGCAGGCGCAAATCGCTCTTAAGGTCCGGGCGGCTGGCCAGCGCGGTGAACAGCGCAACGACCAGCCAGATGAACGCGGCCGCGCCGAGGATGCCCTGTTGCAGCCAGATTTCGAGCAGCAGGTTGTGAGAATAGACCAGGTATGGCACCGCCAGCGCCAGTTCATAGCGCGAATAGACCATGCTGAAGGCGTCGCCCAGGCCGATGCCGGTGAAGGGCTGTTCGGCCAGCAGCGCCAGGGAGTGATTGTACACCTCCAGCCGGTCGGGGCGCATGAACAGCGCGCCGGCCAGTTGGCCCACCAGGGGAATCTCGGCGAGGGCGGTGATGTCGCCGCGGATGAGCACGAAAACCACCATGCCGAGCCGCCCGGCAGCCGCCGCGAAGACCAGCCAGCGCGCCGGATTCCCGTGCAGCGC
>CALMIB010000323.1 GCA_937863945.1 uncultured Longilinea sp. | reverse complement strand
CCCAACGATACAAGCACCGTTTTGCCGTCCAGCAGCACGGTATCGCCGGCCTGCGCGCCAGCCGCACCCAGGGCGGGTTTTTCGGCAGCAGGCTTAAAAATCACCTGCAATTCGGTTGCTAAAGGTTTCTCCGAGGTGATTTCAAAATGGATGGAAACGGCGGGTTCAACAAAAGGTGTGGTCAAGGCTTCCTCCCGATGGTGAAAGGTTAGGTTGGATCAGGAATTGCTTCCTGCGATTTCCCAGAGTGTGATTTCGGGCGGGCATAGAAACCGGACGCGGGGCGCTCCGGCGCCTTCCATGCCGATTCCGCGCGTGATGTACAGGGTCAGATTGCCAAGAAAATACTTACCGGATTGGAAGCGGCGCCCGTATAGCGAACCGGTCAGGATGGCCCCCAGGCCGGGCAGTCGTACCTGCCCTCCGTGCGTGTGGCCGGATAGTTGTAGGTCGATGTCCAACCCGGCGGCCTGCGGCGCAAGATCCGGACTGTGGTAAAGCAGGATGGTGAATTGATCAGATGGGGGCGCGAGCATTTGCCTGAGAAGTGGAAAATCAACGAACGGCTTGTGCGAGCAAGTCAACCCCGCGATTCGAATGGCATCTTCTCCAACTCCCAGCGTCACCACATCCTGTTCCAATAATTTGATTGGTAGTCCTTCCAGCACCCGGGCGACGCTCTCCTCAAGATCGACAGCCGGGCTGCCTTTGACCGCAAAAACACCCAGCGGCGCCTGCCACGCCTGTATGACCTCACGGGCGGCCGCCTGGGCAACCGGATCGGTCAAATAAGATAAATTGAGGAAGTCGCCCGAGAACAGGATCAAATCGGGCTGAAGCGATTTGACCATGTGGGTCAACTGGCGTTCCCGCTCGGTCAGGCGTTCGACGTGTAAATCGCCCAGGTGTAGCATGCGCAGTCTTGTTCCGGGCTGCAATTTATTCGAAACCAGCTTTTGTCGGCTGACATGGATGTGGTGGGGTTCGATCCAAAAGCCGTAAATGACCAGCAAAGTGCCCAGCACCTGCAGGGCAACGTTTACAGGCCAGGGCAGCAAGGCTGCCAGGCTCCGCCCGGCGACCAGGAGCGTGGTCGGTGGTTTGGCAGGTCCAAAGGATTTCTTAAAAACCGGTAAAAGCGCCAGCAATGCCCAATCAAGCAGGAAAAATCCCCACAGGATGAGACCAAAGCGCCAGTCCATCCGAGAAAAAGCGGCTGCGACCGCCAATAATGCCAGCGCGAATAAGAGGTTGGACACCGATTGGATTTTTTCAAATCCGTGCAAGGCGGTATCCAATTCGTTATCGGCAGTTCCGGGAAAGCTCCGCGTATTTGTGAAGTCGCGAACGGGGTATTCGTTGTTGTCCATAATTTTTCAGCAGTATGGGGTATACCTTATTCCCAACCGCTTGTCAAATTCTCTGGACTTAAAAAAACCAAATGGCGTCGCCATTTGGCAAAATTTATTACGGTTAGATTAAATGTTGTCAACGATGTTGCTGTACAAATTCCCAATTGCCGGACCCAGTAAATACAACACAACCACCACAATGATGCTTGCAAGGATAAGAATTAGTGCATATTCAACCAAACCCTGTCCTTTTTCCTTCAAGCTGAATAACATGATGCATCCCCCTTTGTTCGCATGCATGTGGCAGCAAAGTGAAACAAACCCATCCATAACCATAATAATAGAACAAGCCGACAGATAACTGACGGCTTGTTCTCCCATGTCACACGATAACGGGTTAGATTTTATCTGGCAGCCAGCAGCAGAGCACCAGTTCCTTGGCAGCGCGAACTTCGTCCAATCGTCCAACAGGTGTATGATGCGGAGCAGTGTGCAGGAGATCGGGATTGGTGCGCGCCTCTTCCGCGATTTTGATCAGCACATCAGCAAACCGGTCCAGCGTTTGCTTATTCTCCGTTTCGGTCGGCTCGATCATCAGAGCTTCATGCACAATCAAGGGGAAGTAGTTCGTGGGCGGATGGAAATCGTAATCCATCAGACGCTTGGCAATATCCAACGCATGGACATCCGGCGCATCGTCCAGGTGGCCTTCCATTACGAATTCATGCATGCAGATTCGGTCGAATGGGACATTGTAGGTATTTCGCAGGCGCGCCAGCAGGTAGTTGGCGTTGAGCACAGCGCTCTCGGCAATGTCGCGCAGTCCGTCTGGCCCGTGCATGCTGATGTAATTGTAGGCGCGCACCATCATGCCAAACTGACCGTGGAAGGATTTCATCCGGCCAATCGTCTTTTCGGGGCGAACGAAGCCGTATAACGGGGGAGTTTCCTCGTCGCCTTCTTCGATGATGCCGACCAGCGGGAAGGGCAGGAAATCGACCAGGTGCTTGGCAACCCCAACCGGACCGGATCCGGGACCGCCGCCGCCGTGCGGCGTGGAAAAGGTCTTATGGAGATTGAAGTGCATGATGTCAAAGCCCAGGTCACCGGGGCGGACAATTCCGAGCAGCGCGTTCAAGTTGGCGCCGTCGCCGTACACCAGGCCGCCAGCCTCATGCACCAGGCGGATCACTTCTTCCACGTTCTGGTCAAACAGCCCCAGCGTATTGGGGTTGGTCAGCATCAGGCCGGCCACCGTGTCATCAAGCACTGCCTTGAGCGCATCGAGATCCACGTTGCCAGTTGCGTCGGTGGTGATGCCAACCACCTCAAACCCGCTCATGGCGGAGGTTGCCGGGTTGGTACCGTGGGCTGAATCGGGGATGAGCATCTTGGTGCGCTTCAGGTCGCCGCGGGAATGATGGTAAGCGCGGATAATCAGGACGCCGGTATATTCACCTTGAGCGCCGGCAGCCGGCTGCAAGGTCACACCCGCCATGCCGCAAATCTCAGCCAACCAGAGCTGCAATTCGTACATCATGGCCAGGTTTCCCTGGACGGTTTCAACCGGTTGCAACGGATGCGAGAACGCAAAACCGGGAAGCCGGGCAACCTCTTCGTTGATCTTCGGGTTGTATTTCATCGTGCAGGAGCCCAATGGGTAATACCCCGAGTCGATCGAATAGTTCAGGCGCGAAAGGTTGGTGAAATGACGGATGACATCCAGTTCAGAAACTTCCGGCATCGGCAACTCATCGCGGATGAGCCCCTCAGGTAGTGCCGTCTCCGGCACGTCGCAAGCCGGGAAGCGGAACCCAATGCGATCCTGCGAGGAAATTTCATAAATGGTAGGCTCAGCCATTGTTCACCTCCTCCAGGGCTTCACACAGGGCATCGATCTCATCCTTGCTGACCATTTCCGTCACGGCAATGAGCATGTGCCCGGCCAGCGACGGATAGTCCTGCCCGAGGTCATAACCGCCCAAAATATCGTGATCGAGCAGATGCCAATTGATTTCATCCACCGGCTTCGGACATTTCACCACGAATTCATGGAAGAAGGGCCTTTGCGACACAACCGAGTATCCATCCAGTTTGCTGATTTGCTCGGCAGCGTAATGTGCCTTCTGGTAGCACAGATTGGCCAATTGTTTGAGCCCGTGTTTTCCCAGCAGGCTCATGTAAACCGTGGTAGCCAGCGCCATCAGGCCCTGGTTGGTGCAAATGTTGGAGGTGGCTTTTTCACGCCGGATGTGCTGTTCGCGCGCCGTCAGGGTGAGCACGTAACCGCGACGGCCTTCAGCATCCGCGGTTTCGCCCACCAGGCGGCCGGCGATTTTGCGCACATATTCTTTCTTGGTCGCAAAAAAACCCAGATAAGGACCGCCGAAGGAAAGCGGCAGGCCGAGGGATTGGCCTTCACCGACCGCAATATCCGCCCCCATTGCGCCGGGCGTCTTGAGCACCCCCAGCGACATCGGGTTGACGGCAACAGCGACGAGCGCGCCGAATTGATGCGCTTTTTCGATCAGCGCGGTGAAGTCGAAGATCCGCCCAAAGAAATCGGGGTATTGGACGATCAGCAGCGCGGTGTTATCGTCGAGGAGCGATGCCAGGTCATCCGGCTGGCACAGCGGATCCAGATTTTCGCCGGCGAGATTGATATTCTCGTAGCCGCCCATGTAGGTCTTGACAACCTCGCGGTATTGCGGGTTCAGGCTGGGCGAAAGGATAAAGCGTGTGCGTTTGCCGCGGAAGTGGTGATACGCCATGACCGCTGCTTCGGCGGTTGCGGTTGCGCCGTCATAATGCGATGCGTTGCTGACGTCCATGCCGGTCAGGTTGGCGATCAGGCTTTGAAACTCAAACACAGCCTGCAGTGTGCCCTGCGAGACTTCCGGCTGGTAGGGCGTGTAGGCAGTGAGGAATTCGCCCCGGCGGATGATCGCATCCACCGCGGCGGGTGTGTAATGATAATACGCGCCGGCGCCCAGGAAACAGGCCAGGTCATGCGCGGTTTCGTTGGCTCCGGCCAACTCTTCCATCTGCATGCGGGCTTCAATTTCGGTGAACGCTGGCGGCAATTCCAGGTTGGGAAAACGCAGCTTGATTGGCACATCCGCAAACAAATCATCCAGTTTGCGGACACCAATGACGCGCAGCATCTCCTCGCGTTCGGAATCCGTATGTGGGGTAAACATGGATTTGTCTTACTCCTTGGTATGCTTCTCGTAGCCTGCCGCATCCATCAGAGCATCCAGTTCGGCAGGGTTATCCAATTCGACTTTGATCATCCAGGCTTTCCCATACGGATCGGTGTTCACAAGTTCCGGGGTCTGGGGCAAGTCTTCGTTGATTGCAATCACTTTACCGGAAACGGGCAGGTTGACATCCGCCGCGGCTTTGACCGATTCCACCGTGGCGATGGTGGTTTTCTTGGCCAGTTTATCCCCGACGTTCACGGTGATTTCGACAAAAACGACGTCTGAGAGCTGTTCCTGCGCGTGATCGGTGACGCCAATGGTGGCCGTATTGCCATCAACAAGGACCCATTCATCTGTGTTGGTGTATTTCAGGTTGGTAGGGATATTCATGGTTGCCTCCGACGATATGAATGTGGATGGAAAAAGGCGCGCACCAAGGAGATGCGCGCCCTCTGTTGATAACCTGAGAGATTCGCCCGGTGGGTTTGCCCCTTCGGTGTCTTGCGACTTTCCAGAGGTTTTGGAGGGCAGGGTCCTGCTTACCTGAGAGATTCACGGTGGAAACGCCTTCCAACCGTTTGCCCCTTCGGTGCCGGATGTTTCCGGTCTCTTCTCTACCCTCTTTATTCAATTGATGGGGACCGCTTGGAAATCCTGGCTCCTTAAGCGAAAATGGAACCTGGTGAGCATAATGGTACTCATTAGAAATTATACCAGATTTCTCTCCTTATCGTGCCGGGCAGTCTGGCCTGTTTAAGGTTCAACCGGGTAACCTGCGTTTGTCCATGCACCCAGGCCGCCCAGGAGCGGTTGTACCCGCGTAAAGCCGGCATCCAGCAGTAAGCGCGCTGCACGAGCGCTGGATTGTTCTGCCGGTCAGGTGCAGTAGAGGATGATCCAGGCGTCGCGTTCCAGATCAGGGATGGTTGTTTCGATCTGGTCAAGCGGAATATTGACTGCACCGGGGATGCGGGATTGGTTAAAAGATTCAGCGGAGCGGACGTCCACGAAAATGGCCGTATTGGCATTGAATGCGGTCAGTGCCTCTGACAGGCTGACTCGATCGATCTCCGGGTAAGGAATATCGCTCGCGGCGGGTGCTTGCCCGTTAGCCTGCGTGCCGCCAGCCTGAACATTCAGTAAAGACAGGATCAGAACGATCAATATGAGTACCACCCCAATTGCGATGAGAATGATTGGGCCGGTGCTGCTGGCGGGCTGGGCGCGTTTCTGTGTTTTCGCCATTGCGACTCCTCTACGGATAAGATTTTGTTAATGGTAAGGCACCCAGATAAAAATTAGATGAAAATCAATCAGTCAGAGGAACGATCTCCAGATCCGGGATCAACGCCTTGATCAGGTTTGATTCCAGGATTAATGCAACCCCTTTTCTTCCAGAACCCAAAGAGATTACCGGGTGATCAAATATCGCCTGATCTGCAAGAACCCGCACGCTCGTTCGCAAGCCAAACGGAGTGACTGCACCGATTTCGTATCCTGTGATCTGGAGGACTTCCTCAGGCGTGGCGGTGGTCAATCGGCGCTCTCCCAGGTAGGCGCGCAATGCTTTCCAGGAGATTTGATGAACCCCGGATACCAGCACCAGGACGAAGGTTTCCGGGTTGAGACGAAACAGGATGCTGCGCACGATTTGATCGGGACGTTGTCCGCGTTCTTCAGCAGCCTCCTCCAGGGAATGGATCTTTCGGGTATGTTGAAAAATCGAAAACGACGCGCCGGCCTGTTTCAGGGCCGCGACAGCTGGGGTATCCAGGTGCTCGATGATTGCCATGCTGCCATCTTACCACAAGGCTGGTTGATATGCAGGCCGGCGGCCTTCTAGAAGAATGAAAGGTGCGGCTTTTTTCCAGGCGATGCCCAGCCGTTGCAGGTCGCCAGGCTGCTGAATGGGGTTCTTGCGTCTGGCATCGATCAGGGCATCCGCCGATTTCGGCCCGATGCCGGGGATGCGTAAAAGCTGCCAGCGTTCTGCGCGGTTGATCTCAACCGGTTGGGAGGATAAATTCGCCTGCGCCCAGGCTTTCTTTGGGTCAGAGTCGAGTGGGAGCAAACCACTGGCGTTGAAAGCGAAATCCTCAAGACTAAAACCGTAATCACGAAGCAGGAAAGAGGCCTGGTATAGCCGGAGTTGCCGGATTGGATTCTCGGCCTTAAGATTCTCAAGCGGGGTATCAGCGACCGGGTTAAAGGCTGAGAAATAGGTTCGGGCCAGGCGCAGCCTGGCAAAAAGAAATTCTGAGGTCGCCAGCAATTCCAGGTCGTTTTCGCCTACAGCGCCGACGACAAACTGGGTGGTGAGAGAAGGCCAGCGTCCTGACCATCCCAAATAGCCGGGCAGGGATTGCCGGATCTCTTCAGCCCATCGCAGCGGCGTGAGCAACTCCTCCCAAAAATTCTTGTGCGGCGCCAGGTTCCCCAGGCGGGTTTCATTGGGTGCCTCCAGGTTGATCGAGATGCGGTCGGCAAGCTGCATGGCCCGCAGCACCTGGTCGCGCTCCGCGCCGGGCATAATCTTGAGGTGTAAGTAACCACGATATTGATACTTGTGGCGCAATATCTCAGCCGATTCGATCAGGCGGTCCTGGGTTTTCATGCCGCCCGCGGCTATGCCTGAGCTTAGAAAGAGTCCTTCAACGACGTTAGCCCGCTGCATGCTGATGAATGCCGCACTCAACTCCTCGGGTTTCAGCGTTTCACGGCGAAAATCTCTACCCGCGCGAAATGGACAGTAAAAACAATCGCGCTCGCAGGCTGAGGTTAACAACGTTTTTAACAGCTTGACCTTGCGCCCGCCGGCAGCGGCTTGATACACCACTCCAGCCGGATCGGTATGCGCTTCCGCGCAGGCGGGCGGCGATTGCAAGGGCACGTCGCCATCGGGTTCAAACGCCATATTTTCCGAGAGCCGATTGAGTTGGGCGATTTTTTCCGTTGACATAATACCATTATAGAACTAATGTTTTATGAATGCAAGTATCAAAAAGCCCGGGAAACCCCCGGGCGGTTGGTCGAACATACTCCTTGTTATGACGGTGTCTCATCGGTGGGCGCGGGATCGACGCGCTCGACGACAATGGTCAGTTTTACTGCCAGAGCGGCAATCGCCCCGATGGCAGCCCAGACAGGCATGAGGATGACCCCCACCACGCCCAGGGTGAGGGGCACCTCGATCAGCGTCTGGTCCTGTTCGTTCTTGATAACGATCCGGCGGATATTGCCCTGGT